>NZ_JAVJTO010000069.1:0-54735 GCF_040220235.1 Coleofasciculus sp. B1-GNL1-01 | reverse complement strand
CCAAAGCCCTCTTAATTTCTTTGGACTCTTTTGTCTGATTGATAAAATCAGCTAGTTCATCTATAATGTTCATTTTGTGTCCTTTTCCTAGGGATGTATTATTACTATTATATCTGTTGCGACCTATTTAGGGCTGCTATATTCTACGCCATACGAACAAAGAAGAACTGAATCCCGACGCGATCGCGTACTCAGCCGCGCCGAACGCCTGCAAGAGGAAGCTCAAAAACGGGTTAAACAACTCAAGCACAATGCCAAGAAACAAGTGCAAGAAACCCGAAAAGCTGCTGCAACGGCGGCTTGGTGGTTGTTTGGTACGGCGCTTACTTCCGTCGCAGTTGCGGCTTTTGCTGGCATGTTAGCCGTAGGCGGTTTAGCCATGTTTAGTTAGTGATCGCAGCTTATCCGGGCGGGTTTCGGTGTTCAGTTTAAGAGGTTTATCTACTCATTTAATCCCTAAACCCGCCCCTACATTTGTTGGATGCGATCGCGAAAATAGAATTGATTACCATTTCCCCGACTTCTTGGAGAAGTCGGGGATCTTGCTTATTGACTTTATTTCCACCAACCTACTTTTTTCCAAAGATTTACCCAACCGCAAACCCATCATACGGGCGCATTATGGGAGCATGATAAGCGAGTACAATATCGTGCTTAGGTACACCGAAGTCCACTAATTCATTCGCCACACCCACCTCTGTTCCATCATACTGAATCCAGATCTTGCCATCAATAATGTCAATATGGATTAGTGGACCAAACACTCGACGATATTGATTCCATCCTGCATGAAAAACCTGATAGTGGTCATCTTGATGATCAAAGAATTTATAGACCTCAATTTCTCCATTGGCAGGTTTAACTTGACTATATTTCTCTAAAACTCGTTGAATCCAATCACGATATTGACTTAACTTATCCATTGCACAATCACCTCTTGAATGGGTTCATATACCAACAACCTGATTTGTGCTTCTTGAATAGTTTGTTGGGCAAAGGGGCGACGAAAAAACTCGTCATAGATGAACAATGGTACAGCTAGATAAAGCTGACGTTCTGGCTGTTGCGATCGCAGCGCAATTTGGTAACTAAAACATTGTCCGACGGCTAGATGAAATTCATAAATTGTGGACGGAGCCAGAAAGCTTTTCACCTCAACCGCAATTTTTTCAGAACTTCGCTCTGCTGCTAGCAGACGTTCACCCCCTAAATCAATCTGGATACGAGCATTATCAAAGTCTAAGGATAGTGGATCATGGGTAATCGTCCATCCGTCTTTAATCAATCCAGTCTTGACAGCTTGGTGAAATCGATCCTTGGCAGACATAGGACGATAATAGACTCTCGATACATTGTATCCTTTTTATTGTGCGATCGCGTCCATCCGTAAATAGTCCTCAACCCTTTACAAATGACAAATGACAATTCAGCTTCTAGAACGATTCGGAACCAGGCGATCGCTCTCATCATAGATTTCACCCACCAATTCCTCTAAAATGTCTTCTAACGTCACCAATCCCACCGTACCACCGTATTCATCCACAATAATGGCAATATGAAAACGCTGTCGTAACATATCCTTAAGTAAATTCGCCACTCGATTGGTTTCTGGCACATAAATCGGTGGGTCCATCGCCGCCGTCACTGAAATATCCCCTGCTTCTGGTTGGTTGACTCTTAAATACTGAAGCGCTTTCTTCAGGTGAACAATGCCGACAATTTCATCTTTGGATTCTTCCTGAACGGGAATCCGAGAATATCCAGTTTCTAAACAAAGATTCACTAAATTTTGCAACGTTTCCTCGTGGGAAATTGTCCGCATTTCAATCCGGGGTTTCACCACATCGCGAGCGCTTAAATTATCTAACATCAACGCTTTACTCAACAGTTGATGCTTATCCAGATCCAGAATGCCTTTCCCCCCTAACACCTCAATCATTAACTTCAGATCCCGTACCGATTCCCCCTCTTGGACAATCCCCCCCTGGAAAAAGCGAATCGCTGCCTGGGCAATGGTTTCCAATAAATAAATAATGCCAAAAAAGGATAAAAATCGCGAGAGCCAATAGATCGGGCGAACCACAGCCTGAAACACAGGCAAAACATTATTAATTGCTAAAGACTTAGGCGTAATTTCGCCAAAAATTAAGACGACAAATGTAACAACCGCAGTCGCAATGCCTAACCCCGCATTTCCCAGCCACAAAGCAAACAGATTACTGGTGAGAATCGCCGAAAAGTTATTAATTAAATTATTGCCCACCAGCAGCGTCGTAATAAAGCGCGATCGCTTCTCCAAAACCAGGCGAAAGATACCACTCGGATCACCTTGGTCTTTAATCAGCGCCCTCAGCTTCAGATTATCTAATGCCGTGATTGCCGTCTCTGAACCCGAAAACATACCCGACAGCACGAACATCACAATCAGTACAGCAATATCCAGCCAAACATTGCCCAACAGAGGACCGATGTCTGACGCCGCAAGTAGATAAATCGGGATTGGTAAGGCAATCATCTTGGAAATGGCGAACCTTTGGCGAACGTTATCTTACCAAACCCTTAAGAGAAATCGGGAAGGAGGAATGGGACAAGGTAGAAGGTAGAAAGTTGTGAAGTACCCCAACTTGCTTCGCTAAAGTTGGGGCTTCCAACTCCTTAAAAACAAGGACGGTTTTATTCGTCTTTGGGATTTCCCGCTTCATCCGCCAATGCCTCCAAAGGTTATCCTCTATTGGTCTTACAAGGGCGTCCACAGGCAGCCGTCCGCCTTCCGCAGACAGTAATTTTTGTCAGTCCGCTTGGTTTTCGCGGTTTATGGTTGTAGAGACGCGCCATGGCGCGTCTGTACTAACCGAATAATGCCGTTAGGCATCTTGCGCTATTCTTTTGGAGGACACTATAAAAGCGAACGGTGGTCGAGTTCATTAACGCGCAAGGACTACATCTCTATCACACCTAGCCCAGCCATCTTTAGCCCATGCATTACCATGTAGACCTAGGAGGGTTACTGTTATTATAGCGTCAAAAAGTAAACCCAACAATTGCAATTTGGAAATCTCCATACTTCCGATTTCCCGCTGTCCATCCTCACCCTACTACGTTGAGGATGAGGACTTCCGCGCCTACGTTAAGTCGTCGGACAAAAGAAAACAACACTGTACTAAGTTGTGTAAACAAGCCGCAAACCCGTACAAAGGACGAAGGTCGAATGACCTATGTCCAATTACCAATGACCACTGACCAATGACAAATGACCAATGACAATCAAGAGTAGGACTTGAGGTGATCCCTGTCCTACTCCTGCTGCCAAACGATTAGACACTTAACCCACATTGTAAGCCGTCTGTAATGCCCACCACAGTAGGAACGCAATACCCCCCAGAACTAACACCGTCGAAATCACGATTGCTAGAGGACTATCTGCTCCCTTAAACTTCATGATGCCACGATTTAGGTCTGACATATCCTGTTACACACTCCTATACTGATTGAAGGAATTTCCCAACTTGAATATATCTTGCCTTGACGGTTTTGATCACACAATTTCATTTAGGGGTTGCTGAATAAGTGTTGGGGTGAGGCGAGGGAACAGGCAACAGGCAACAGGCAACAGTACCGTTGAACGAAAAATAGGGCGTTTCGGCTTTTAGAAGTTAGTTTGACCGAACCTAATTCTGTACGGTTTTTCCCCCTTGTCTTCTTTCCTTCCTTGTCCTCCTTGTCTTGTCCCAACCATAAAATAAAAAACCTACACCTGTCAGCCCCCCTCGTTCCCCCCTTTTTCGATCCCCCTTCCGTCCCCCTTAAAAAGGGGGAGACTAAAGGATGCTTCGCTTTTATGGCACGGGGATGACAGAGGATGCTTCGCTTTTTTTGCACGGGAGAGGGGGGCAAGAGCATCCGATCCCCCTTCTCCCACCCCCCTCGTTCCCCCCTACAAGAGGGGGGAGGACAGAGGATGCTATCGCTTTTATTTCAAGGGAGAAGGGGTTAGGGGATGAGGGGGAAATGTTGATGAGTAGATAGACACGGTTTAAAACCTTGCCAGCATTGGTTTTCTTTAAGTTGACACGGATGGATAATATCGTGTCCCTACACCCTACTCAGGCTAAATTAGGGTGAATAGTGGTCATTGTCCATCAAAGGAGAGGATTGGGTGAAAGCATTATTAATCATTCTCGGAGTCTTGCTGGGATTGGTGGTAGCAATAGAAATTGGCTTGCGTTTACTCTTTGGCTTGGGAAAACCGCCAATTTATATCGCCGATGAGGAGATTGGCTATTTATTAGCCCCCAACCAAAAGACGACTCGCATGGGTAATCGAATTGCCATTAATGCCTATTCCATGCGGAGCGATACAATTACACCAGAACGATCGCCCTCTACGCTGCGAGTTTTACTACTCGGTGATTCTATCGTGAATGGGGGCTGGTGGACTGACCAAGACGAAACCCTGTCCGCCCTGCTGACTACTCAATTGACACCGTTAACGTCTCAACCCGCATTTGAGCAAATCGAAGTTCTCAACGCCTCCGCCAATTCCTGGGGACCTCGGAATGAATTGGCATATCTACGAAAGTTTGGCACGTTCAACGCCCAAGCTGTCGTCTTGGTGATTAATACTGATGACCTCTTCGCCACCGCCCCCACCCCCATCCCCGTGGGACGCGATCGCAATTACCCCAGTCATCGACCCCCGTTAGCCCTGATTGAGGCAATCAACCGTTTTCTGCCCTACGAATCTCCACCGGAAATGGCGGCTGTCCGGGCGGAAAAAGGCGATCGCGTTGGGTTTAACTTAGATGCCATTGGTCACGCTTACAGGCTTTCCCAGGAAGCAGGGGCGGAGTTTCTGCTAGTCATGACCCCCCTATTACGGGAAATTGGCGAACCCGGACCCCGTGATTATGAAATCAAAGCCCGAAATCGCCTGAAAGGGTTTACCGAAGACCAGCAAATTCCCTATATCGACGGCTTACCCCTGTTCAACAACGCGCCAACCCCAGAAACCTGGTATCGGGATCACATCCACTTAAGTCCCCAGGGTAATCAGCAGGTGAGTGAAGTAATTGCGCGATCGCTTGAGCGTCATTTGTCATTGGTCAAAACAACGGACAAATGACACTAAAATAAGCCATTTGAAATCGCCGAAACCCTGTTATAGCCCTACGGGGATACGTTAGGACATTCGCCTGTTGCCTATTGCCTGTTGCCTGTTGCCTTTTCACCCAATTGTATTGTCCTAACCTTAATGCGTAGTGCTATATATCGTAGGGTGGGTTGAGCGAAGTCGGTTGAGCGAAGTCGAAACCCACCAGCCTCAATTCACTACCATTTCAATTAAGACACAGCAATCATGGGAGACTTGAATTCATGAGGCTCTCGGTCTAAATGATGCCAAACTTGACCATCCAGAGCCATCTGCTCAACCAAACTGGCTAAACGGAGGGCTTTCAGCGCCTGTTCACCGCCGACAGAGGGTTGATTTCCGCCACGCACACAGTTGACAAAATGTTCTAACTCGGCGTATAGCGGTTCGATATTACTGGTGTAAACCTTTTCAATTAACCCATCTTGGCGATAAAGAACCTGACCATAGTCGGTTTCACAATTAGCCGTCGTTTGCCGATGAATCAGAATTTCATTATTGAGAAAATCGGCTTCTGTGAGTGAATTTTTACAATGGGCGGCAATGCTACGAATTTTACGATGGGTCACTTTACTAGAAGTAAGCGTTGCCACAATGCCATTGGCAAAGACTAAATTAGCGGTGACATAATCTAAATACCCCGACTCCGAGGCATGGCTACCACTCGCCGTCAATTGGATCACGGGCGCATCCGCTAATTCCATCAACAGGTCAATATCGTGGATCATTAAATCCAGAACCACGGAAACATCATTGGCTCTGTGGGAATAGGGACTCATGCGATGCGCCTCTAGCGCCAGCAATTTCTCCGTCTTCAGGACTTTGCTGAGTTCTTGAAAGGCGGGATTAAACCGTTCAATGTGACCCACTTGCAGAATACATTGATACTCAGCAGCAGCGTTGACTAGGGATTCTGCCTCAGCGATACTGGCGGCAATGGGTTTTTCGATTAAGGCATGAACCCCTGATCGCAAACAGGTCAGCCCCACTTCATAATGCAGACGGGTGGGTACGGCAATACAAACCGCATCCACATAAGGGAGTAAATCGCGATAATCCTCAAAGAAGCGGACACGGTATTTACTCGCCGTGTCCAAACCCCGTTCTACATTAATGTCTGCTACGCCTACCATTTCCACGTCTTTCAAAAGACTCAAAACGCGGGCATGATGCTGTCCCATGTTACCAACGCCAATCACGCCAATTCGGATTGGCTGCGGCAGGCTACGTTGGACATGAGTATCCAGATGTCTTTGATACATGCTATCTTGCACTCTTATATGCTCCTCCACCACGGGAACTAAGTCAATTTACTTATGTTGAGCCGCCTTAAACCATCCAGATAGTACCACAGCACCTTTAAATGTGAAGAATTCCAAAGATTGCCTCAATTTGCCAGATACCAGATAAAAGAAGTCTTTTGGATGGTCATTATGTTTTCATTGTGGGTTTAGGGTTACTTTAGGTGTAGGTAAATGTGTCAGTTTCTGGGTTGTCCATGTTTGGGCAGGGGAGCGGAGGGAGCTGGGAGAGCGGAGGGAGCTGGGGGAGCCATGTAGAGACGTAGCATGCTACGTCTGGGAGCTGGGGGAGATGAGGAAGATGGAGGGGATGGGAGGAGACAAGGGAATTGTAGGGGCGGGTTTTACCGCTAACGTTTGCTTGGCACCCTGATATAACTAAACCCGCCCCCACCTAACCGTTCAATTATCACAAATGACGAATGACGAATGACAAATGACAAATGACAAATGACGGGGGTAAAGATGTCAAAAGCTGTAGTTTTATTGTCCGGTGGATTGGATTCGTCTACAGTTCTCTATCAAGCTAAGGCAGAGGGCTACGAGTGTTACGCTATATCCTTTAATTATCAACAGCGACATCAACGGGAACTCGAATCCGCGATCGCAATTGCTAAAGGTGCAGGTGTCAAAGACCATCAGGTGGTACGCTTTGACTTAAGCCAGTGGGGGGGTTCAGCCTTAACCGATGATACCCTTGATTTACCCCAGACGCGATCGCTCCAGCAGATGTCCCAGAGTATCCCCATTACTTACGTCCCCGCACGAAATACCATTTTTCTCAGTTTTGGGCTATCCTACGCAGAAGCGATCGGGGCTACTGCCCTCTATCTGGGAGTTAATGCGTTAGATTATTCCGGTTACCCTGATTGCCGTCCTGATTATATCCAAGCCATGCAAGAAGTCTTTCGCCTAGGCACAAAACAGGGGCGCGAGGGAGAACCGATTCAAATTATCACCCCGCTAATTCAGCTAAAAAAAACAGAAATTATCGAGTTAGGCAATAAACTGGGAGTGCCTTGGCAAGACACCTGGTCTTGCTATGCTGGGGATGAGGTGGCTTGTGGTGTCTGTGATTCTTGTCGCTTGCGGCTTGCTGCTTTTGCTGAACTCGGACTACAAGATCCCTTGTCTTATGAAAAAGTTTGACCCGTCACCTTGTTCAAGGACAGGTTATGAAAACTAAGCAGCTTGTGAAAAGACTGGGGCAATTTAGCCGACGACTTAATTCCCGTTCCATCTGGATATTCGTTGCCGTTATCCAAGTTTTACTATTATTACTCATCTATTTAACCTGGCCCCCCACCCATTTAACCTTATTTGTTCCGGCTGATGAAGCCTCGGCTTGGCAGTCGTTAATCACCGACTTTCACCAGAGCCATCCCAAAATTCGGATTAATTTGAGAACGAGAACTAACCTAGCAGGTGACGTAACCTATCGGCTGAAGGAAGATTTTGTTAGAGAGTGTCAAGCAGGAAATTCACTTTATGATTTGGTCTATACAGATATTATCTGGATGCCGGAGTTTGCTGCCAAGGGATGTCTGGTGAATCTATATGAATGGACGGCTAAAGATACCCTCATAAACGAAGGATTTTTACCAAGTGCGATTGATGCAGGAGAATATAATGGTAACCTCTATCGGATGCCTTTGCGTTCAGATATTGGTCTCTTATACTACCGCAAAAACTTACTGGGTAATACTCAGCCACCTGCCACCTTACAGCAATTGAAAACCCTTGCCCAAAATTGGCAAAACCAAGGGAACTCTCAAGGCGTTTATTTATGGCAGGGATGGCGGTATGAAGGATTGGTGGCTACCTTCGTCGAGGTATTAGAAAGCTATGACGGATTCTGGATTAAGCCGGAAAGTTTAGAGGTGGGATTGGATCAACCTGCGGCTGAACAAGCTGTCCAGTTTTTACTCAATACAATTCGAGATAATATTTCGTCGCCAGAAGTTATCTTATACAGCGAACAGGAATCATTGGAAACGTTTAACCAAGATCAGAATACGATATTCCTACGGCAGTGGCCCTATGTATGGAACCAATTTACTGATCCCGCTAATATCGGCGTACAAGTCTTGAATCTTTCAAGCAATCCAACTAATAATAGTTTACGTCCAAGTGCCTGTAATGGGAGTTGGGGCTTAGGTATAGCGAAGAATTCAAAGCATCAAGATAAAGCCTGGAAAGCGATTCAATATTTTACCAGTCAAGCGGCTCAGAAAAAGTTAATTTTAGAAAAAGGATATTTACCCAGTCGAGAAGCGTTATTTGATGACCCCGAAATTACAGCTAAATATCCCTATTTACCGTCCTTGAAAGAGGCAGTCAAAAATTCAATATTGCGCCCTCCCCTTCCTCAGTATGATCAAGCCTCTTTTATCTTACAGAAATATCTGAGTAAATTAATTACCAGAACCGCCCTTGCTCAACGAGTTGATAATAACGAGATAACCCGGTTGATGCAGGAAGCCGCCGATGAAACGCGCCAACTGTTAAAGTTAGATCCGATTGCGGTTCAACGTTGAGGTAATCAAGAAAGCACTATGACTCGCAAACGCTTAATTATTGAAATGGGTATGGGGGTAGACCAACATGGACAGGAACCCACTGTAGCTGCATCTAGGGCTGTGCGGAACGCGATCGCGCACAACGCCTTACCCGGTGTCTGGGAGGTTGCAGGTTTGAGCGATCCCAATCAAATGATTGTAGAGGTGCAAATCGCCGTAGCTTACCCGGAACAAGTCCGACAGGAAGAGGTTCTCGCTGTGTTACCCTTTGGGAAAAAATCACTCACCGTACAATCCGGGGGAATGGTGGTTCAAGGTCGAGCTATTGCTGAACTCAATGATAAAAATGACGAAATGCTAATTGCTGTTGCCGCCGTTACCGTTTTCGTGGAAACTGAATAGTTGAGTTAACTCAATTAAAATTAGGGAGTGAATATCTCCAAGACAATATTAATTATCTGTAGTGGATTGACTCAGCTAAAATGGTGCAATAGATTGGGTACGTAGTGAGGGCTTTAGCCCTCTCCAGCTAGGCGTTATAGAACTAAAGTTCTCACTACAAACAAAGTCCTATTTTAGCTGGGTCAGTCCAGTAGGGTGGGTTAGGCGGAAGTTTAATTTGGGTAAATAACCTCTTAATTGAGATATCCGCCGTAACCCACCAATAAAAACTATAATTGTGTATTAAAATTGACTTGATCAATTATCCCTGAGTCTCAACAGTTCAATCATACCAATTTCACTCTAGACGTATTCAGCCATGGAGAATAAAACAATGTCAACAAAACCGATTGAAACACTGGTCAGAACCTATTTTACCAAAGTGGCAGCGATGAATCCCGACGGTTGGCTAGATCAGTTTGCCGAAGATGCCGTCAGTTATGATCCGGTAGGACAACCTCCCACAAAAGTTCATGAAGGATTTCAGGAATTTTTTGCCCAGCTACAGGGAATGTTTAAACAACTGGAATCGACAATAGAGCATATTTTTGTAGCGGGGAATGAAGCTGCCGTTAAATGGACAATGCAGGGACTCAGTAAGACTGACAAAACTATAACGTTTGAAGGAATAACCGTTTTTGAGGTGAATGAAGCGGGTAAAATTCAAAGCACTCGTGCTTACTGGAATCCCGCCGATATAATAGCCCAACTTAAGGGAGGGTGAATTGGGGAATGGTTACGGCTGTAAGGGATATTGTTGGTAATAAGTAACTCTATTGCAAGAACACAAATTATGAATGTACAAGAACAGTACTGGGATAAAATATTTGGGAATTTAGCAACTAAGGAAAGTATCAGATACGGAGTTTGGACAGTCTATTCTCCAGAAAAACCTGAATAAATTAACTCGAATGGTACTGACATAAGCATTAGGGAATCACCGAAACCTTGGATATACCATAGGGTGGGTTTCGACTTCGCTCAACCCACCAACCTTAAGTCAGTGGCATTCAAATCAACTTAGCTATTCAGAGTATTGATTATAGAGGTTAAATCTAACATGGTAAAAAAAAATTACAGCAGTTCAGAAGGTTAACGGCTAAAATCAAAATTCGTTTAATCCATCGCAAAACCCAGTGGACTCTGACTATTCAGGGATGGATAGTGACACTGATTTGTATTTTTTCTCTCATGCTATTCACCCTCAGCACAATCTATCCATTCCTAGCAGTTAACTCTCCGGTTGCTGCTGATGTCATGGTGGTGGAAGGCTGGATACCCGATTATGCGATTAAAGACGCGATCGCACGTTTCCAACGCGGGTCTTATAATTACCTAATTACCACGGGTTTACCTGTCTCCAAGGGTTATTATTTAGCCGAATACAATAATTTTGCCGAACTCACCGCCGCCACATTTATCACCTTGGGGTTTAATCCAGAACAATTAGTGGCTGTTCCCGCCCCCAATGTGATTAAACATCGGACTCAAGCTAGCGCCATCGCCTTACGGGAATGGTTATCAACATCCGAATTAGACGTAAAATCAATTAATCTCTATTCGCTGGGACCTCATGCCCGTCGAAGCTGGATTATATTTAAAGCTGTATTAGAACCAAAAATCCGAGTTGGTGTGATTGCGGCTGAACCTCAAGAGTATGATCCGCAACAATGGTGGCAATCTAGCGAAGGAGTACGAACCATGATTGGGGAAGCGATCGCCTATCTCTATGCTTTGTTTGTCGATTGGCACACTTGAGTTTTCATTTCCTGATCTCGCCAAACAGACTATTCAAATCCTTCTAAATAGGGGGCAATATATTTTTGTCCTCGTTCAATGTAATAAGGTGAAAAAAGAGTTTCATAATCTTGCTTGACTAATGCCATGGCTTGCTGCATCCGTTCATGACCATAGACAATAAACTGGGCTGTGGATGTTGCATAATATTTTCGTTCTGATTCCTTATTATTTTCTTTAAATGCGCTTTTGTAGAGCGATCGTGCTGCTTGAATAAATGCTTTCTGTTCGTCGTCAAATTCAAGTTGCCCTTCACTGGGGAAATATAATTCTGTTCGTTTGATAAAACCCATCAGTAGATTCATACATTCACGGGTCTGTTCTACCGATAAAGCTTCTTTATCGCCGCGACGAAATGCCCATTGAGTACAACCATTAGTCACTTCTAAAACTCGCAGTTTTGCAAATTTATCTAGCGCTTCATCAGAAAAATTTTCAAATTCTTCAATATGCTTTTCGATGAGATTTTTGAATGCCTGAAAATCGTCTGCAAAAAACTCTTTTAATTCTTGGATTTCAGCTAACTTGCTCCAATGAATAGTACGTTTTGCTTTCATAATCAAAAACTCGATAAAAATACTAAATAACTACTGCGCTACATTTGTAGGATAGCATCAGTGTAACAAAAGCCCTATCTGGCTCTGTTTCCAACGCTAACCCCAAATTGCATAAGTCCCGAAGCTGTGAGAGATAAGTGTATACGCTATATCATTGAAGCGTGTAACCCGTTTGGAACCCCGGAAGCTTCTGGGCTAATCACTTATGTTACAGTTTTAGCAACCACGGGGTATAATTCCTAGCCTTAATAGTAAAACGGAGATGTTACAACCGCAAATGGTTAGTTGTTAAACTTTGTTATAGAACAGACTGGGGATCAGTCTGAAGGGGGAATCATGAAAACCAGACATAGAGCGATCGCAACGTTAGGACTAGCGGTATTGGGAGCGCTTACTGTTGCTTGCGAAGGGGGAGATGGAGGAAACTATACGTCTGAGTCTCCTAGCGAACAGGCTGAAATTCTACTCTCGCCAGAGACAGCTTCCCCCCAAGCTCCTCAATCAGCACAAAAAGCCCAGCCATCACCAAATTCAGATCAGCTACAGCGTCTACGTCAAGTTCCCGAAGAATCTAACCGCGAAACCTACAGCACCATCCAGGAAAATCCTTTTTTAAACGCTAGCAGCAATCCCCTCTCTACCTTCTCCATTGATGTTGATGCCGCCTCTTATAGTAACGTGCGGCGCTTTATCAATGAGAATCGGCTTCCACCACCTGATGCGGTGCGGCTTGAAGAATTAATTAATTATTTTACTTACGATTATCCGCAACCGGAAGCCGATCAGCCCTTCTCGATCACCACAGAAGTTGCTGAAGCGCCTTGGAATCCGAAACATAAATTAGTTCACATTGGCTTGCAAGGGAAAAGCGTTTCGACCGAAGATTTACCTCCCAGTAATCTGGTCTTTTTATTAGATGTTTCCGGTTCCATGGCGGACGCTAATAAACTCCCCTTACTCAAAGAAGCATTCCGATTACTCGTTGACCAATTGCGAGACGAAGATAAGGTTAGTATTGTTGTCTATGCAGGGGCGGCGGGGACAGTGCTACCACCAACACCAGGGAATCAGAAAGATACGATATTAGCCGCGATTGATAAACTCGAAGCCGGGGGTTCAACGGCTGGAGGTGAGGGAATTCAGTCGGCATATAAATTAGCTCAAGAGAATTTTATCGAATCGGGGAATAACCGCGTCATTCTCGCCACTGATGGAGATTTCAATGTCGGTATCTCTAGCGATGAGCAATTGGTTAGCCTGATTGAAGAGAAACGAGAGCAAGGCGTTTTCCTCACGGTGTTGGGATTTGGTACAGGCAATCTGCAAGATGCCAAGATGGAAAAAATCGCCAATAAAGGCAATGGCAATTATGCTTATATAGACAATATCCTAGAAGCGAATAAAGTCTTGGTTAATGAAATCGGTGGAACCCTACTCACCATCGCCAAAGATGTGAAAATTCAAGTGGGATTTAACCCGGACAAAGTGCAAGGGTATCGGCTGATTGGTTATGAAAATCGGCGACTGCAAAATGAAGCGTTTGAGGATGATAAAAAAGACGCGGGCGAGTTAGGTGCGGGTCATTCTGTTACCGCCCTCTATGAAATTATTCCCGTGGGTGTGAAGAGTGATGTCTCGTTATCCGAGGTTGATCTCGTAGACTCTCAACAGAAAACTGATGAATCGATGACGTTTTCGCCGAATGAGTTAATGCAGGTGAAGTTACGGTATAAGCAGCCGGATCAGGATACTTCTCAACTGATTACCACACCTGTTGTGGATAAAGGATTAACCTTAGCCCAAGCCTCGAATAACTTTAAATTTTCGGCATCCGTTGCTGAATTTGGTATGGTATTGAGAGAGTCTCAGTACAAAGGGAATGGTAATCTTGATCATGTTTTACAGTTAGCTAGTCAATCTCAGGGAGCCGATTTAGATGGATACCGAGCCGAGTTTATTCGGTTAGTGAAGCGGGCGAAATCTTTATAAGTCGGTGGGCAAAATTAAAGTTAATGGTGGGGAGCGTCATTTGTCATTTGTCATTTGTTTGACTCGCGGAAAAGCCAGATCAAGTAAAGGGCGACTCAATTAAATTGAGTGGATACAGTTGTTTAGTTAGACAAGCGGGTCGCCCCTACATCAGCATTAACGGTGATAGGTTGCCCGTCAATATTTAAATTGCTCTAACTTATATCAAAACATAAAAACAACATTCTTGATAGTGCCATGAATTCTAGTATTCAAAACTCAAATAATAACTACCCAGAATTTTCCCAGCAAGGCTATCAGATTCAGCGGGAACTGGGACACAACCGCAGTAGTGGACGGGTAACGTATTTAGCTACTCATCAGTCCACCGAAAAACCTGTGGTGATTAAACAATTTCAATTTGCCAAAACGGGTGCAAATTGGTCAGATTTTGACGCCCATGAACGGGAAATTACACTGCTGCAACAACTGGATTCTCCTAGTATTCCTAAATACTTGGATGCATTTGAAACGCCGGATGGCTTTTGCTTAATTCAGGAATACAAACAAGCCCCCTCTTTAGCCATTCCCCAATCGTTTACCCCAGAGGAGGTTAAACAAATTGCGATCGCACTCTTGGAGGTGTTGGTTTACTTACAACAGCAAGTTCCGCCGATTATCCATCGAGATATTAAGCCGGAAAATATTTTAGTTGAACGTTCCCCCCAGATTAAAGTGTATTTAGTGGATTTTGGTTTAGCGCGTGCGTTTGGGGATGATTTGGCGGCGAGTAGTGTGGTGAAGGGGACATTAGGATTTATGCCACCGGAACAGATGTTTAATCGTCAACTCACGGAAGCGTCTGATTTATATGGTTTAGGGGTAACGTTGATTTGTTTACTGACTCAGACTAAATCGGCTGATATTGGCAATTTAATGGATGAAGATTGTCGAATTAACTATAAATCCCTGGTATCGGGTTTGAATCCTCAGTTTATCACCTGGCTGGATAAAATGGTCGCACCTAAATTGCGCGATCGCTTCCCCAATGCAGCGACGGCGCTGGCGGAATTGTTAGCGATTGATGGGGTGGGAAATTCGCCAACCTCGGATCAGTTTCAGCGACTCCAGTCTGGGATTACGCCGATGTTGGTGTTGAAAGTTGGGATATTGGCGGTGATGGGTACAGGTTTCGCGATCGCGTCTCGAATCACCAATCCTGTGCAGTTAGGAAATCCTCAAGCTGAAATCCAGCAATTGCAGCAAACGGGTGAATGTGCTGGATGTGATTTGAGTGGCGCTGATTTGAGGGAAATGAATCTAAGAACCGTTGACTTAAGAGAGGCTAATTTGAGTGAAGCTAACCTCCAAGGGGCAAATTTGCAAAGTGCTAATTTAGAGAATGCCAATTTGAGAGAGGCGAATTTGATTGATGCGGATCTTAAGGGCGCTTATCTAAAAAACGCTGACTTAACGGCGGCAACGCTGACAGGAACTAAGCTTAAGAGTACAGATCTCCGAGGTGCGATTATACCTGATGATTTTACGCGATAGAATTGGCGTAACCTCACCCAACCAGTTTTCCGGGCGCACATTGGTAAAGGGCGCACGTCGGTGCGCCCCGACCATTCTCATTCATTATGACCACATTTCAAGACATTGAAAAAGATAATTGGAATCAGTAAAAGAGTTTACCTATGACAATAACTGTAGAAGAGAAACTATATGAACCGTTGTTGTTTCCAGGGTTGACCTGGGAGCAGTTTAAAACTTTAGAACCAATGCTCGATGTTCCAGGTGTTCGGCTATCATTTTTGGATGGGGTGCTGGAGATTCAAAAAATGCCTGGAAGAAAACATGAAACGACAAAAGGACGTATTGGTGCCTTGGTAGAAGCGTATATGATGGCTGTGGGAATTGATTTTACGCCCACAGAATCTTTAACGCTAGAAAGTGAAATCGGTAAAGTGAGACGGGAAGCAGATAAGTCTTACGAATTAGGGACTAACCGAAACCAGCCAGATTTAGCGATTGAGATTGTTATTACCAGTGGTGGTATTGACAAGCTCAAAGCCTACAAACGTTTAAGAATTCCTGAAGTCTGGTTCTGGGAAAAGGATAAACTGTCTTTGTATGCGCTACGAGAGCAAGAATATGAACAGATTTCTCGCTCTGAACTTCTTTCCGGACTCGATATGGCGTTATTGACTCGGTGCATTATGATGCCCAATCATGTTCAGGCAATCAGGGAGTTTATGAGTGCGATCGCTTAAGATTAGGGGACGCGATCGCATCTCAACGCCCCTCGGCTTTTGTCTTAATCTGAATAAGCTACACCGACTCAGCCTCTTGCCAAACCGCACGAAAAAGAGCATCATAGCTAGATTTAAGCAAAGTGCCGAAACTCAATCAATGACCCATGATGCAATCAGAACTGAAGCCCTGAGAATTCTTGAGATTTTGATCTCTATGCCTTTTGAGGAATGTTTCCCACTGAGAAAAGAATTTGATGTTTTACCCTCCCGCCCTGGTTTGTATGCAGTCAAGCACAAAGAAGAGGGAATTTTGTACATCGGTAAGGCGCTGAATGTTCGCAACCGCTTCATGGGTGGCCACAAGGCGCTGTATTATGCTTACCTAGACCGCCTAGATCCTGATGATGTGAGGATTGCAGTTGTCACTTTAACCTATAACCAACGGTTACGAGCGTTAGATCTTGAAGCCTTGATGCTTCAGGTTGCTAAACCACGCTATAACAGTCGTATCAGGCAGAGTCAGGATTAAGTTATGCAGTTAACAGAACACCTATCT
The DNA here is from genome assembly GCF_040220235.1 of Coleofasciculus sp. B1-GNL1-01. NCBI lineage: Bacteria > Bacillati > Cyanobacteriota > Cyanophyceae > Coleofasciculales > Coleofasciculaceae > Coleofasciculus > Coleofasciculus sp. B1-GNL1-01. The sequence continues at coordinate 38,192 of NZ_JAVJTO010000069.1, read as the reverse complement.
CCACGAGCCGCACAAGCGTTTATCGAGGCACTTCCTGTTCCTATCAGGGACGCTCTCTTAGCGTACTCGGCTGAAATTGAGTACCCAGTGGAAGGTGTTTTGGAGATGGCGATCGCAATGTTTCTTGATCTCGATTGTGCCGGATTTGCTGATTGTCGTACTGATACGCCCAGTATGATGAGAGAACGAATCGCCATCTTAGAAGCTGTGATTCGTAAAAATGGGCTGACAGTTCCAGAGTTGCCTGAGTAATTCCTACTCCCAGGGAAGTTGTGACTTTTTAATGAACTCACAACTCCCCCATCCCGCTTGGATGATATTGTCGCCTACAGTTGCACGGTTACGGTTTTCACTTCAGTGTAATTCTCTAAACAATATTCACCTAATTCGCGACCTATGCCAGACTGTTTAAATCCACCAAAGGGTGCAGCTGCGTCAAAGACGTGGTAGCAATTCACCCAAACTGTACCTGCACGCACATTATGAGCGATCGCGTGGGCTTTGGCTATGTCTTTTGTCCACACTCCTGCGGCTAGTCCGTACATGGTGGTGTTTCCTAGACGAATCGCTTCATCGATGTCTTTAAATTTAATAATGCTCATCACCGGACCAAAGATTTCCTCTTGGGCAATCTTCATGGAATTATCCACATCAGCAAAGACAGTCGGTTCGACAAAGAAACCGCGATCGCCAATTCGATTTCCGCCACACAGCATCTTTGCCCCTTCTCGCTGTCCGGCTTCAATGTAGCTCATGATTTTATCAAATTGAGCCTGATCCACTTGGGGTCCTTGTTTGGTATTGGCGTCAAAGGGATCACCGACAGTGCGCTGTTTCGCCCGTTCTACACATTTAGCCACAAACTCGTCGTAGCATTTTTCTTCTACGAATACTCGTGAACCCGCATTACAACATTGACCTTGGTTGAAAAATAGACCGTGGTGGGCACCTTCAATCGCCGCATCCATATCAGCGTCAGCAAAGACAATATTGGGACTCTTACCGCCTAATTCTAAGGTGACGCGCTTGAGGTTGGTTTTGGCGGCTTGTTCCATCACCAAACGTCCCACTTCAGTTGAACCCGTAAAGGCTAATTTATTGATATCAGGATGAGACGCGATCGCACCCCCAGCGGTGGGTCCATAGCCAGGTAGAATATTCACTACGCCCGGTGGGAAACCCGCTTCCAGAATCAGTTCGCCGACTCGCAATGCGGTTAAGGGTGTCTGTTCTGCTACTTTCAGAATTACCGTATTGCCAGCCGCCAATGCGGGTGCTAGTTTCCAGGCTTGCATTAACAAGGGGAAGTTCCAGGGAATAATTTGACCCACGACTCCCACGGGTTCGTGTCTCGTATAGCAGAAGTAAGGACCATTAATCGGGATGGTTTTGCCCTCAATTTTATCTGCCCAACCTGCATAATAGCGGTAGCAAGCAATGGTTAACGGTAAGTCACCATTCATCGACTCACCTAGGGGTTTACCGTTATCAAGGCTTTCTAACCGTGCCAGTTCTTCTTTGTTTTGTTCAATTAAATCTGCCAGTTTATAGAGTAATCGTCCCCGACTACTGGCGGACATAGTGCGCCATTCTCCACTCTCAAATGCTGCCCGCGCTGCTTGCACCGCCCTATCTACATCGGGGGCGTCTGCTTCAGCCACATCACAGATCACTTCTCCTGTGGCGGGATTGATCGTCTCAAATCGGCGACCCGTGGCGCTTTCCACCCATTCGTTGTTAATTAACAACTGAGTCGGACCGATTTTCACCTTTTGTTCTGGTGCTGTGGCAGTTACCATTAAATTCTCCTTGCGTTCTTACTGCAAAAAGCAATAGGAGTGTGGTCATGCATTAGTTTCTGCCAACTATCTATGACCACCTCCATTCACTTGTCCTACAACCTTAGAAACATAGCGATCCAGTTTTATCTATCTAAAGTTATAGATTAACTATTATTAATTTATGTAAAATAAGCCGTTGTTTGTAATCCAAGAAGCTGTGATCGCCTGATCATCTAGACTCCATAGTTTTTTTAGTTGAAGTCTGCTTTATCGTGTAAGGTTCAAGTTTTAATTATGTAAAAAAAATAGATGTAATCACTTTCATGAAAATTAACTTTTATGTAGGAAAATCTTGAGGAGATGAACAGAATCCGCGATCGCAGGTTCCCAGATGGATGCAAATCCAAGGATATCGCGATGCAAGCGTCTCCAGGTTAGGAGATCATCGGTTGTTCATACCCAAGCCTTTGCCAGTGCTGTGTCCAGAGATTGCATAACCAGGAGATATGCTGGTGATTGTATTGTTTATGATGCCGTTTGCGATCGCTCTCAATTAAAAGCCACAATTGCCGCAGTTGTTGGCAGGTGGTGCAGTGTTGAATTTGGCAGGCGATCGCGTTGAACCACTGGCGTAATTGGCGATAACTGATGAATTGTCCACCTTTGTCACGGCGATGAACAAAGACGATATATGCCCAGGATTCCACACGCACGATTAGGTGTTTAGGAATTTTTAGGAATTGAGCGATCGTGGCGAGACTGATGCGGAATTTCTGGGCAGGTTGGAGGCGGCGAAATAAAGGTGTCATGATACCAGTTGGTTGAGTTTGTAAGTTTTCGATCCCCCTAAAACATCGGTCTAGTAACTAGAGTTAGCGATCGCAATAGGTAGAAATATGCCATGGCATGTCAGTTGTAGGGGCGGGCGCGAGCCGTTTAATTTTGGTATCTACCGATAACTTCAAAGGCAAAACCCGCCCTTCTTCCAAACATGGGTTATGGGGAGTTTGGGGGATCTGATGATTAACTGTTGGGGTAAGATTTCAGGATTAGGCGCTGATTTGCTGTGGCTTCTGGGGTGACGTCAAATACAATTTGATAACTACCTGTAGGATTATTGGCTTAAAAGATACGCAGGTAGGCTTCGGCATCACTGCGACGGCGACAGCGCAGGATAATCGTGTTTTGCAGTTTGGGAAGGCGATGAATGATGCACCAGGGTTTGAGTTGATCCTTATAACTCATGAGATTTTCCTCGTTGTAGGTTGTTTGGCTAAAGCCGTGTGAATCAGAGTCAAGAGAGTTTGGCGGTGAGGTTCGTTGGTTTGGGGGTGGAGTATCCAGGTGCTGACAGGGGCAGGCTGATAGGTCAGCAGATAGCACTCTTGGGGTTTTCTGCCAGTTCCGCGCTGATTGAGCAGAATAATTGTCCAAGCGGCTTGTTTGGGTCGCTTGCGGGTGGTGTAGCCCTGTTGTTGGAGGGCGGATTTTATGGCAGCAATGTCTGTGGCGACGCGATGAGCTTCCGTCGCTGGGGATTTTTTCATGGATATTTGGTTAAGATGAGACTTTGATTGACATTGAGAAACTTTGCCCTGAAATAAATTTCGGGCTAATGGCTTAAGTCAGAAGGGAGCTGACTTGTAGGCTGTCTAGGCAAAAATGACAAGCTATTTGATCATCAATTCACCGATAAGGCATGACAAAGCTAGCAATCATCGGTTGCTGGCTAGTTCTTGGTTTGGCGACAGCTTAATATAAGACACGGAGGAAAGCAGAAGCATCAAAACAGGCATTGAAGCCTAGACCAACAAGTCCTGGCTAACAATGGGTTTTCTGATGTCCCGCCTTTGTGTGTCTTTCTTATACCGCTGAGTATATCGCGAGTCACAATATACCGTCAAGTATAATGCCTAGAGAAAATGATCAACTAACGCTAACGAAGTTGCGGCAAAGAGCTGGCTTAACTCAGCAGGAACTTGCCAGTGCCATCGGAGTGACACAAAAGACAATCTCCATTTGGGAAAAAGGTTCGGTTGAGCCTAAGCTGACGTTTGAGCAAACGAAGCTGTTGATGGAGGTGTTGAACTGCACGCTTGATGAGCTAATAGCCGCCATAAAGCACAGCACCTAGAGTCTAGAGCCTGGGAGTGATTGAAAGCTGAAACAGAAGGCATAACAGAGTGAGCGACCACTGGTCACTGGTAAAGTATTAGTGGAATAACGATTATGTAAGACACTGAGGAATGGGCAGTATAAGGTCTAAAAGTGGCTAAGTCAGACATTGACTTTCCCGATCACCTGCCCTTGATCGCATCCATCTTATATAAGCATGCTTTAAATTGTTTTGTCAAGCTTGCTTATATAACTTTTCTTGAAAAGCATGAAAGAAGAAAGACAGCAAGAGCGGGAGTCCTCCCTGAAACAGCGAAGAGAGAAATTAGGTTTAACTCAGAGAGATATAGCACTAGCTCTGGGAAAAACAGTCCAAACCATCAGCAACTGGGAAACAGGCATATATGAGCCAAAGATGACTCCCCGTGAAGTTAAAGCACTGTGTCGGCTGCTGAAATGGAGTTTGGAGGATATGCCAGACGAGTTTGGCATACCTAAATCTCAATCGGCGGATAATGAGTGATCTTAACGAAGGAAAATCGGAACTAAGACGCATCAGAGAATCGGCTAAACTGACCCGTTCTGAGCTAGGAAGGCGCATCGGAGTTTCTGAACGCCAAATTTACGACTGGGAAAATGGGATTAAGCTGCCACGAATTGACAGGGCGGTTGCTCTAGCGCGTGAGTTAGGCGTTTCGCTTCAGACTGTTTGTGGGGCAATGGGTCTTGATGTCACAGGTGTTCCAGATGAGACACTATAGCCATGAACAGATGAGTTAAAGGGTGCATCGTGATTAAAGATGATCAAAAAACAACAGATCGAGCAGGAATCACCCCTCAAAAGCCGCAGAGATGAGTTGGGTTTGACTCAAAGGGATGTGGCTGTAGCTGTCAATGTATCTGTGCAAACTGTAAGTAACTGGGAAACGGGACGGTACAGGGAAGCCAAGCTGACTTTGCCGCAAGTAAAAGCACTTTGTCGAGTATTGCAGTGGACGATTGATGATTTGCCTGATGACTTAGCACCACCGCGATCGCAAGCTTAGGATGAATGGCACGCTCCTTAAATGGAATAAGCTGTTCGGCATTTAAACTTTAATGTCAATAATGGCGAAAGCGGTGTAGTGCGAGCATCTTGCTCGCTACTAATACCCAATTTAAATGCATGACAGCTTACCACCAACTTGGACGCCAGGAAATAAATTTCCGGCTAAAAGCTCAAGTCCATTAAAATGGACTACAAACTAGAGATGCACTCAGCTCGATTCTGACCTTTAGCTTTTGGGGGCAAGATCCTCCCCATACATAAATGAAAGGGATTTCCATTCGCCCCCTTACCACCCCTAATTTTCGATGAAAGCTAGAATCCCATTCAACAGCTAACTCGCCATGCAAATTACCCAATGTCTCCATACAGCTATTCTCGTCTCGAATCTGGAGAACGCCAAACACTTTTATGGCAACATCTTAGGGTTATCGAAAGTCGAGCGATCGCTAAAATATCCAGGTGTCTGGTATCAGATTGGCGATGTTCAACTCCACCTCATCGTTGACACTACACTCTCAACTCACCTGCAAAACCCGGAAAAATGGGGGCGCAATCCTCACGTCGCCTTCTCAGTGGCTAACTTAGATGACACCAAAACCAAGCTATTGGAACATAACTGCCCGATCCAAATGAGTGCATCGGGTCGTGCGGCTTTGTTCACTCAAGACCCCGATGGTAACATTATTGAACTAAGTCAAGTTTAGTTATTTATCCTTTGTCATTCGTCGTTATTCAAAACCCGGTTTCCTTAAGGATCGGTCAGGGCGGGTTTTGAACAAACATGATCATCGATAGTGAAACGAAAATCCCTAAACCCGCCCCTACACAGTCAAAATGCAACACCAGGTTCCCTCGAAAGACGTGAAGGGTCAAAAATGCGAATCGTCGCCTACCTCTACACTGATCCCCTCTTAGAATCTCCTCCAGATCCAGTTATCTGGGGGTGGGAAGTGGATCACGTCTATCAAGATTTGGGGGGGCGTCAACAGTGGCGACAGCTCATTGCTGATTGTCAAACTGAACCGACTGATTATCTGCTGATCCGCCGTTTAGAAGAACTGGGCGACTCCATTACCCAAGTGAGCGATCGCCTCACTCAAATTCAAGCCCTAGGCGTTATTGTCATGGCGACTGAACAATCCTACTCCTCCCATGACCCCAACTCCCAAACCAACTTACTCGAACTCCTCAGTGAAGTTCAGCAAGAAGCCAGTTCTCGCCGCCTGCGTCAAGGACATGCCCGTAATCGCCTCAACGCCTTACCCCCACCGGGAAAAGCCCCCTACGGCTACCGACGGGGCAAAGACCGCTATATCCTGGATCGCAGTACCGCGCCCTTAGTCAAGGATTTTTTTGACCAGTTTCTGCTGTACGGCTCCTTACGCGGTGCGGTACGGTATCTGGAAAAAAAGTATAGTAAAAAAATCTCTGTAGCAACGGGGAAACGTTGGCTAACCAGCCCCGTCTATCGGGGTGATCTCGCCTATCGCAACGGAGAAGTTATCTGTGACACCCATAGCCCGATTCTCAACCGCGAAGAAGCCGCCCAAATTGACCGTCTGCTGCGTCGCAACCGTCGCCTCCCGTCTCGAACCGCCAGCGCCCCCCGTTCCTTAGCGGGTTTAGTCGTCTGTGGTGAGTGTCAATCTCAGATGAGTGTTACCAGTGTCACTCGCCCCCGTCAAACCTGGGAATATGTTTATCTGCGTCCAGTTAACTGTCCCAAGCGCCCTAAATGTCGTGCGATTCCCTACCAGCAGGTTTTAGATTCCACAATTCAAACCATTTGTCAAGAGTTACCCCGTGCCGTAGCCGGAATGAACCTACCCAACTTGGATGAGGTCAAGCAATCTCTCAAGAGCAAAATTGCTGAGCAAAAAGGGGTATTAGACCAGCTTAACCACTTAACCGCCACAGGTGTTCTGGATACTGAAACCGCCCAGCTTCGCGCCTATAAGCTTCGCACTGAACAGTCTCAACTCCAGGCACAGCTTGACTCTCTACCCCCGGTGAATTTAGGCGCGATCGCGCAAACCGTATCCATTCCCCAATTCTGGTCAGATTTATCGGAATCTGAGCGCCGATTTTACTTTCGAGAATTTATTCGGCAAGTCAAACTCATTCGCCAAGGTAAAGAGTGGCGGCTTCAACTGATTTTTATCTTTTGACAAAAACGGTATCATACAGGAGTCCGAATAGAGTATGATATCTAGCTTGGGTGCATATCGTGACTCATGTAAGTTATCCTGATTATTCTATTCATACTAGGTAAATCAAGGATAATCCCATCCCAACCAGGTGCAACTGCCTCAAATCACTGATGAATTAGGACGTTAGCGAGAGGCTAAGACCTGGGAATTTTTATGGATGCTGCTGAATTGCTAAAGGGTTATGCTGCCGGAGAGCGAGATTTTGAGGGAGTTGAACTCCGGGGAGCCTATCTGACTGAAGCAATTCTCAATGGGGCGAATCTGAGGCGCAGCGACTTGAGCGGTGCTAATCTTAGTGGTGCTAGTTTAAAAGGATCAAACCTGAGCGAAGCCAATCTGAGTCAAGCCAACTTAAGTGTCGCTAATTTAAGCAAAGCTGAACTCAACGATGCCAATTTAACGGCGGCTGAGTTAGTCAGAGCCACGTTGATTGAATGTAACTTAAAACGGGCTAATTTGACAGAAGCGCACCTGCGGGAAGCTAGCTTGATGTTTGCCAATCTTGCCCAAGCCTGTCTTTATCAAGCGGATTTACATGGCGCGATGCTGCACCAAGCTATTTTACATTGGGCAAGCTTAAAGAATGCGGATTTAATTGGGGCAATCCTACAAGGGGCGGATATGAGGGGTGCTGATCTTAGTCAAGCTTGTTTGATTCGCGCTGATGTATCCAAGGCAATTTTGATGGTTGCTGATCTGCGAGGGGCAATTGTTATGGGGGCTAACTTTAAAGCCGCCGTACTCACAGGCGCTGTTTTGCCAGATGGTAAGATGCATCAATAAGTAAGGTCTGCTGAATAAGTGTTGTGGTGAGGGAGAGCGGGGGAAGCGGGGGAAGCTGGGGAAGCAAGGGTACATTTGTCCTGAGCAAGGTGATGCCATACTTATGAAGGATGCTACCCGATTTCCTTGAATCAAACCCTCTGTCAATAAAGCTCAAAGTATTGATGGGTTTTGCGGTTTTGGCTTTGTGCAGCAAGCCCTAAGTAGGTGGACTTTCATTAAAGTTAACGGTTGAGATTAGGGAACTCGTAACAGGGAACAGTAAGGGTGCTTAAGTGCTAAAAACGATTTGTCCATTCTGAATGGCGACTAACTGCATTTTCAACGGTCCTGCTGTAGAGGTTTGGTCTTGGGCGATCGCTCTCACCGCCAGAGGTTGCTCAGATTCGGCTAACTGTTCTATAAAGCGAATCAGGGTAGACGGATCACCATCTGCAACTTGAATCGGACCGAGGACTCCAGCGCGACGGGCGCGAAACTGAGAGGCGGCGAGTAACTGATCAATGCGCTGTTGCAGTGCCTTATTCGTCAAGGTTGAAGCATCGATAGAAACAGCGGCTAACACTTCCCCTGCGTCAAACACCATTTGATTAAGCGCTGCATCAGCAAAGGCTTGAATCGGTTTTTCGCCAACCACATAGTTTCCGGCGGAGAGAATTCGCACCACATAATCTCGACCATCTTGAATTTGCTCGATTAACTGTTCGGCTTGGGCTTGAGTAATTTGAATCAGGGGTTCCTGCGGTTCCTCAGATCCGGGCAAAATAATTTCCGTGGCGGTTCGATTGGCTTCCCGTAAAAGTTGATCAACCGCCTCAGATGCGGCTGACGGTTCAACAATACGCACCACGCCAAATGCCAGCACTTGACCGCGCAAAATTGCCACATTGCCCTGACGCAGGGCTTGATAGTTTTGATAATACTGCTCCAGAATATCGACTTGCCGTTCTAAAAACGCCAGTTGTTGTTCTTGCTCTTGGAGTTGTTGGGTGCGTTGGGCGATGAGGAGTTCCCGTTGGGCAAGTTCCTCTTCCAGTTGAGCCAAGCGAACTTCCCGTTGGGCGATCGCCTCTTTGAGTTCGGCTTGCAGTTCTTGAAGACGGGCTTCCCGTTGGGCGATCGCTTCCTGGAGACGGGCTTCCCGTTCAGCCATGGTTTCAATCACGTTATCTTTTTGGGCGAGTTCCTGCTCTTTTTCCCTCAGTTGTTGATTTCTCTGCTCAAGTTGCTGGTTTTTTAGCGCCAGTTGCTGGCTGGTTTCCTCCAGTTCCTGATCCCGTTGAGCCACTAACTCTTTAAGCTGGCTAATGTCTGTCCTCAGTTGATTCCGTTGCTCAATTAACTGCCCACGTTCAGCCAAGAGTAACTGAATTTCTGAACGTAGATTACTTGCCTGTTTTGAGATATCTCGCAGTTGAGCTTGAGCCTTCTGGAAATTGCTGTTCAGTTCATCCAGACGCTGTTGCACTTTGGCTTGCTCGGCTCTAGTTTTAGCCAGTTCGCCCTCTACTTGTTGTTTCTGGGCATTAACAACTTCCACATCCCGACGCGCATGTCTAAGTTGTCGCAGAATGTTATCCAGTTGAAACACCCCTTCCCGCAGGGATTCACTCAGACCGAAGAGAATACCCAAAGTTGAGGCAGAAATCAAACATCCGGTCATAATCGTGACCACCGTCGCCGTTTTACGAGGACGTAAGTTAAATAAACTCAGCCGCGCCTTGCCAACTTTCGTACCAATGCGATCGCCTAAAGTTGCGAGGACTCCTCCCAACAGTAATATTGCCACAATCAGGATGTAAGCGCTGGTCATCACGATGCTACGTCTGTCCAGATACAGCCTATCTTATGGCTGAGGCGGATTATATATTTTTTTGGGGTTCATGGTTGATGGTTCATGGTTCGTTGGGATTGGAGAAATTATTCCTTATCTCCCCTGCACCTCTGCACCTCTGCACCCCCGCACCCCCGCATCTTTGCTCAGATTGTGCATAAGGTATCTACCCCTCAGAGATAGATGCCATTGAAAGCGATATATCAAGGATATCTACCATGCAACTCAAGCACATTGGACTGACAGCCGTTTTAACCCTCTTAGCAAGTGTCTCCACCTCAACCTCTGCCCTAGCGACTCTACGGTACAGTCCAGAGGGTACACCAAATCCTTATATGCTGGAACTGGAAAATCCTCAGATTGCTCAAACCCCATCTAGAGAGTTGGTCAACTGGCTCAATAAAGGAATGTCTTTAATCAAAGCCGGAAACTATGCTGAAGCCGTTAAAGCTTATGACAAAGCCATTGGAATCAATGGGGAGAGCGCTGATGCTTGGATGGGTCGCGGGTTTGCTCTATATGGCTTGGAGAAGTATCCAGAAGCCGTTACAGCGTTCACTCAAGCCACGGAATTTGATCCCAGTTTAGTTGGGGCTTGGGTTGGCTTAGGTATGGCTTTAGATGATACAGGCAAACCTGAAGATGCGCTCGCTGCTTATGATCAAGCCTTGAAAGTAAATCCTAACAGTGATTGGGCTTGGTTCCATCGGGGAATTACCCTGGGACGGCTGGAACGTGATCAAGAGGCATTAGAGGCTTATAATCAAGCTGTTCGCATCGATCCAGACTACGAACGGGCGTGGTTCAATCGCGGTTATATCCTGGTTGAATTAGAACGTTATCCAGAAGCAGAAACGTCATTTGCCGAAGTCGTCCGCATTAATCCAAATAGTGAGCCAGGTTGGTTCATGCGCGGTCTGGCGTTGCTTGAAATGGAGCAAAATAATACTGCTCTCAAAGCTTTTGAACGGGTGTTATTAATTAATCCAGAGAATGCTAATGCTTGGTATAACAAGGGCATTATTCTCGAAAACTTAGACGGGGATGATTGGGAAATTTTTGCCACTTATGACCGAGTAGTGCAACTGATACCTGATGATGTGGGTGGCTGGTTTAAGCGAGGGAATGCTTTACTCCGTTTAGATCGCTACGCAGACGCCTTGAACTCTTATGATCGGATGTTAGAACTTGATTCTGATAGTGAGGTGGGCTGGTATAACCGGGGAATCGCCCTCGCCCTGCTGGAACGGTATCATGACGCGATCGCATCCTTTGATGAAGCCCTACGTATTAACCCGAACAATACAGAGGCGAAGGAACATCGGGACAAATTGCAGGAACTGGTACAGCAGCAACCCCAAGACGCGATCGGATAATCAATTGCTGACAACAAATACAGGGGCATTTGTCATTTGTCATTTGCCCTTTGTTTTTTGCCCTTTGTCCAATAGCCTTTGTATCATGCCATACTGTGTAATAAGTTTATTATACCTGTAGTTATTTTGCAAGCAGCATTAACCTTTTTCATTTCTACCAAGTGAGTGCTTCTGGCGCTAAATCAAATAACTCTTTCAACTCTGAGAGAAACTGTTGCTGACGCTGCATTTCTTTCCAAATTGTGGGATGTTGCATTCTTTGTAATGCTGTAATCATAGGCTTGAGTTGATCTGAAAGGGTGTCTGTTTCCTTTTTCTTAATATATTCACCCAATCTTGCCCGATAGTTGTAAAATGCTTCTTTTCTGGCTTCGACTAGATAGTCTCGGTCATTTAAGCGTAATACCTCAATCGTATAGTCTGCTCGTTGATAATCTTTTGAATCTAGAGAATATCTGGGCAAAAAATAGAAGGTATCAATTAAGTCAATTTCCAGAAAATCCATCGGATCTTCCTTTCGCGGATCGATAAGGACTGGCTCTCCCTGTTCTGGCTCCACCACCGGAGCGCCCCGTCTTCGCGCAACTTCCCTCAGTTGACCCGTTTTATCCGAAAAAACAGCATACTTATTATTTTTGCCGCCATTACATTGACCGCAAGCATATAAATAATTTTCCCAGACAAAAACAGCTTCAGGATATAGATCCTTGGGTTTAATATGCTCCACTTCATCAGCGACAGAATCTTCACAATAACCACAGCGACGAGCGCCACAACACATTTGAGTTAAAGTTTGACGCACTTGGCGAAAGGTGGGGTTTTTTGATTTGTTACGTCTGGCAAATGCTTTTTTTCCCTGATCAACTCTTTTGGCGTAATTTTCTATACCGTTAATTTCGTTTTGCCATACATTTAATTGGTTTTGAGCCGTTTTAGGTAAATTTTGATGTGGAAGCCGTATCATTGTTGTGACACTTCAGATTAGGGCTGATTTATTCATTCGGAGTATCTATCGCACTGTATTGGACTGACACAGCTACAATTGTGGAATAGATTTGACCATTGAATCGGGCGCAAAGCTTTGCGACCCTACGGTTTTTGGATGTGATCGTCATTCATCCAATTTAGATGTACCACGCTCATGTTATCGTAAAACATGCTCCTATAAATTATATTTTTATAGGTTTTTTCTATCCAATGAGCATCTTATTAGCAGACTTTATGGGGTGAAGTTGGCATCATTGCCCGCAGTTTTTCTTGTTCATTTCGCTCATCTTCACTGAGTTGTTCACGCAGTTCCTTCCGATTCAACTCAGCCAACCGTTTTAACCGCTTTTTTGATTCGTCTGATCGCGTCACATCTGCACCAAATGCTTCTGTACCATACGCATCTAAGACATTACCATACAGTAAGCGATCTAAATCTTTTCCCGTTACCATACCCCCTGATTCGTTACTACCTGGTTTAGGTAAACGCCAGACTGTTCCCACGGTTGCGGCTTGGCAGATTAGAGGACTATGGGTTGTGACAATAAATTGAAGATTGGGAAAATGTTCTCGAAACCAAATCCCGACTCGCCGTTGCCAAGTAGGATGAAGGTGAGCATCAATTTCATCGATGAGGACAACACCAGGAGGAATAATTTTTGTTTTGTCATTGGAATCAAAAATAGATTCATAACCGTAAACTCTAGTAAGTTGGCGAATCAGTTCAAAGGTTAGGCTTAAAATCGAGCGATACCCATCACTCAATTCCTCAACTGGCAATCGACAACCATTGCCATCAACAAATTCAACCCCCTTAGAGGAAACGTGTTCCAGACGCGCTTGATGCGGCAAAAATTCACTTTGATTCACAAACTCTTTCACAGAATCAATCAGGTTTCCTTCTGGATCACCTTCCAGTTTCTTGAATTGTAACTCTTGCAGCCACTGTAAACATTCAGTTAGAGCTACATCTTCACCAAACAACGATAAGTGTGCGGCTACTTTTGGATTAGAGGAGAAAAGCTCGTCATAATCTTTATTTCCACCCCTGAAGCGTCGAAAGGGACCAAAGCCAGCCGAAAACCAGCAAGCTCTTTTTCCCCATAAACCTCGTCTAGGATTATACCCATCTACTTCTAGATCGTCTATTTTGACATCATTTTTGCTCTTGATAAATTCAATCAAAACAGGAAAACCATGAAATCCAATCGATTTATCCCCTCCAGGTATTTTGTCAAAACGGCTATCATACAATAAATGGACATAAATTTCCCCAGGATTTTCATTGTCTCCATAGTCTTCATTTTTGTTTAACCACTCATTCCAATTTTGCCGAAGTGCAATAGCATTAGTCGGGCCAAACAAAGCTAATGCAATAGCGCGTAATAAAGTTGACTTACCTGAACCATTATCACCAATAACTACGTGCCATCCCGCACACTGCTCTAAACCTATCTTCCAATATAAATTTTCAATTGAGCGGATATTAATCATTCCAATTTCATTAATATACATAATCCCTTCATTTAGTTTTTTGTCGGATAAGTATCTTTCCCACCAAAGCCAATGGTGCAAGAACTGAAATCTACAATAGCTGATGCGATCGCGCTTTCCGCCAATCCCCCGAAACCCTCTGCGTACCTCTGCGCTAGCCTCTGCGAACCTCTGCGTTAAAAACATTCACTCCGGGAAAGAATCCAGCAGCACAGATATCCCTCGCACACCCACCACCGCCACCAAACAGCCCATCACCATCAGGCTTAAAAGTCGTAAACTAACCTGTAGCGATCGCAGTCGTTGTTCCAATTCGCTGTCATAGTGTTGGGCTAAGGTTTCCAGCGTCTGATCCAAGTTTCCGCTTTCTTCCCCCGTGCTAATCATCTGTAGCGCTGTTGCGGGTAATTTACCCTGGAGACTCTGACTCAATGGTTGACCCATGCGAACGCGCCGTCTAGCCCAAGAGAGTTTGCCTTTCATTACCCTATCTGGGATATGGTCTCGCAGTAAATCCAAGGCGGTGAGGATAGAAACCCCACAACTTAACGGTAATCGTAACTTAGCCAGATAAATGAGCGATCGCGCCTGCACAATTTGCCCGAAAATAGGTAGCCGTCTCACCAGTTGCAGCCACAAGGGACTAGAAAAGCGAGACAATAGGACGATCATCACCCATAATAGCAGCGCGATCGCTAACCCTCTTAACCAAAACTCTGGTTTAATAATTCCTGTTGCATTCGGGTTAAAAATAGCCGCCGTTAACACCAAAAATCCCCAAATTGTCGCTATAGCTGAACGTTTTACCGACCCATATAATCGTTCCTGTCTCGCTTGCGTTTCAGCGTCTTCGGCGAGGATTTGACAGGTTTGGGGTAGAGAACCGCTATATTCAGCTAAACGAATTAAGCTAATCGTCCAACGGTTAAAATAACGGCGTTCACAGGTTAAGGCGGTGGCGAAATCTTGACCCGAACCAACAGCGAGACTGACTTTCTGTAAATAGCGTTTAACGGCTGGGTTTAAATCATTTCCCACCAGGGTTAAGCTTTGCTGTAGATTTATACCCGAATTGAGTAATTTAGCAAGCTGGGAGAAGATTTTAGCATTTTGGCGATTTGTCATTTGTCCTGATCTAGGTTTACTACCCCCTTTATAATCCAGTCCGCTTTTAGTGAGATTAGTTTAACCGGATTTGATATCAGACCCCTTCCCACACCCCTGGAGCGAACCTCTCCCTAGTGCAGCGCCCTTGGAAATACTTGAGCAGCTTCGTAGATACGATGAAGCTGGGGAAGCTGGGGGAGATAGTGCTGTTCAGTTATTTCTGCCTTCTTAGACTAGGTTTAGCGACTTTCCAGGAAAAATCGCGATCGCTAACGTTTTCAGGTAAACTCAAATGTTGCTTATTCCAGCCTTATGACCCCCAATCTACGGAGAAATAACCTTGGCTATAGAATTGCGATCCTACGTCTATATAGATAGCTTACAGCCGCAGCATGCGGCATATATGGGGACTGTGGCGCTAGGGTTCTTGCCATTACCTGGGGATACGTCGCTATGGATTGAAATCTCACCCGGTATCGAAATTAACCGGATTACCGATGTGGCGCTCAAATCGACCTCTGTACGTCCCGCCGTGCAGATGGTGGAACGACTCTATGGGGTTCTGGAAGTCCATGCGAATAAACAAGGCGAAACCAGGGCGGCGGGAAAAGCGATTTTAGCCGCCCTAGGCGTCGGTGAACGAGAACGTCTTAAACCGCGAGTTGTCTCTAGCCAAATTATTCGCAATATTGACCCCCACCAAACTCAACTGATTAATCGCACCAGACGGGGACAGATGATTTTGGCAGGACAAACTTTGTATGTTTTAGAAGTCGCACCAGCCGCTTATGCTGCTTTAGCCGCTAATGAAGCCGAGAAAGCCGCCTTAATTAATATCTTGCAAATTTCGGCAGTAGGCAGTTTTGGACGCCTCTACTTGGGCGGTGAAGAACGAGATATTTTGGCAGGTTCGCAGGCGGCGCTGACAGCACTGGAGAGCGTTCCTGGGCGAGAACATCCCGGCGCTGGTGGGAAGGAGTAAAGTAGGGGAGCTGGGGGAGCAGAGGGAGCTGGGGGAGCAGAGGGAGCTGGGGGAGCAGAGGGAGCTGGGGGAGCAGAGGGAGCTGGGGAAGCAGAGGGAGCTGGGGGAGCAGAGGGAGCAAAGGCAGAAAAAATTCAACCGGATTTCCCCCAAGAAATTTGTTTAACTCTCTTGCAGAACACTTGCCAATCGCTTTAATACCTGTAGCACATCATAAAGCTTATTCTGTCGCAATAACAACAGGGAGAAGACATCAGAAAAATCATAGATAGCTGGGTCTCGGTTCACCAGCTTAATAAACATATACAACCCTCCATCGGTGATCATCCCATAAAGCGGTTTATCACTTTGAGGAGTTGTCATCATATAAGCCAACGCTTGAGGAATTCCGGCTTCAAAGGAAATCGACTTCTTTGATTCTATTACCGCACTCCAAAACTGCCGTTGAAACACTAATGTATCAATCCGACCCCGTAGCTTTTCATCTCGTTCCTCTAGCACAACGTCTACGGAATACTCATTAGTGATTAAAAACGGTTCATCATCCAACCCTGCCAACTCCAACAGGTGAGCAACAATCAGCATATTGACTGTTGCTTCCGCCAACTCCCCCTGCATTCGATGGCGCACAAAGCGGCGTTTAATCTTATCTAGAAATGCTCGTTCTGTTTCGGTTAACTCTGGTAAATTATCATGCCACTCCGGAAAAAAGAGATCACTGTCGGCTGGGTTCAGTGTAAACCGCTCCTGAAGTTGAGCCATATTAGTAATGGCTTGAGAAATAGCTAGAGATTGAGTCATATTAATTAAACTCTTTAAAATCTATTTATCTTGTAACTGTAAACCTCCCTTGATCAATAATAATCCTAAATCAGAGTTTTTTACCCCTATTATAGTTTAGTCCGCGTAGGCGGACTTTGTTTGTGTAGCAGCGATTTCAATCGCCATAGCTGTCTAATCACCCGCGTTGTCGAACTGAAACAGTATCCGCCATCTTGCCATCTGCCCCTTTCCATTGAACAATAGGTGAGGTGAATGTTTAAAAATTTAAGAGAGAGCGGTTCCTCAGTCGAGGACATACACGAAAATGTAGAGGGAGCATGTCAGGGAAAGCACAAAAGGTTCCGCATCAGACAGGAAATTTTCATATAGAAATTAGCAATAGACAAGAGTGAACGGTAAAGCGGGAGACGCGAATGGCAAATTTAGAGCATCTGAAATTACTTCAACAAGGTGCAGTGGGCTGGATTAAATGGAGAAATCGACATCACACCATAGAGCCTGATTTGAGTGAGGCTAACCTAGAAGGCGCTAACCTCAGAGGCGCTAACCTGAAGCACGTTAACCTGAAAGGGGCGCAGTTAGAATCCGCTAATTTAATCACGGCAAATCTGACAAAAGCAAACCTGAGCCTTGCTTATCTGAGTCTGGCTTGTATGATTGACGCGAATCTCATCGAAGCCTCCTTAGTCAGCGCTCATCTGATGCAAGCGGAACTCAGCTATGCTGATTTAAGCCATGCTAACTTAATCGGGGCTGATCTCAGAGGCGCTAAGCTGATGAACGTTAATCTGAGTCATGCTAATTTAATTGGCACTGACTTTAGAGAGGCAAACCTGAAAGGCGCAATGCTCAATGAAGCTAATTTGAGACGCAGTAACCTCAGTGACGCCAGCCTGATTCATGCCCATCTTAACCGGGCTAACCTTACCGATGCTAATCTTCATGAAGCCGAATTGATTGGTGCTTACCTCTACCAAGCTGACTTGGAAAGAGTGAACCTGAGTCAGGCTCATTTGGGTGGTGCTTATCTGTTTGGGGCAAATCTGGGTGCGGCTGATTTAGACGGAACAGATTTAAGATGGACGAATCTGACAGGCGCAAATCTCCAAGCCGCTAATCTCAAAGGTGCTAGATTGGAAGGCGCTCATTTGGATAAAGCTAATCTGACTGGGGCAAATTTAGAGGATTTGAGCTTAGACGGTGCTAGTCTCCAAGGGACAATTTTGCCGGATGGGACGATTCATTGATAGATGGGGAAGATGAGGGTGAGTTGAGTTACGATAATTGACAGCCGGGATAATTGGGAACCTACTATGCCACGAACACAGCGTAACGATAACTTTGTTGACAAAACCTTCACGGTAATGGCAGATCTCATTCTTAAGGTTTTGCCAACCAATAAGAGAGCGAAAGAAGCGTTCGTCTATTACCGAGATGGGATGTCGGCTCAGGGAGATGGCGAATATGCCGAAGCGTTGGATAATTACAAGCAAGCGTTGGAGTTAGAAGAAGATTCCTATGACCGCAGCCTGATTCTGTACAATATGGGGTTAATTTACACCAGCAATGGTGAACATGAGACAGCATTGGAGTATTACCAGAAAGCCCTCGACTCTAATCCCCGTCTCCCCCAAGCGCTGAATAATATTGCTGTCATTTACCATTTTCAAGCGGAGAAGGAGAAGGAAGCGGGAAATGATGAAGCCGCAGAAAAGTTGTTTGATCAAGCCGCCGACTATTGGAAACGAGCGATTCGTCTGGCTCCAAATAACTACTTGGAAGCCCAAAACTGGTTAAAAACTAGCGGACGTTCAGCTATTGATATCTATTTTTAGTGATCGTCATTTGTCATTTGTCATTTGTCATTTGTCATTTGTCATTTGTCATTTGTCATTTGTCATTTGTCATTTGTCATTTGTCATTTGTCATTTGTCATTGACTAGGGAATAATCACAAAATAACAATCAACAACCATGATTGACCTAGAACAAGTTCGCAAAGTCGCTAATCTGGCGCGTTTGGAGTTGACTCCTGAAGAAGAAGAGCAATTTTTGCCGCAGCTTAATAGCATTTTGGAATACTTTCAACAGCTTAGTGAATTGGACACAGAAAATGTTCCGCCAACGACCCGAGCTATTGATGTTAGTAATGTGACCCGACCTGACCAACTTCAACGGTATCCGGAGCGGGATGCTTTATTGGCAGAATCTCCTGACCAAGATGGGGACTTTTTTAAAGTGCCGCAAATCCTGAGTACAGAAGAATAACACTGAATTTGTCCTTTGTCTTTGGTCATTTCGGGTTCTCTGAGAATCACCAAGGACGAAGGAGGACAAAAGCACTAAGTAGGTGGGTACAATTAAAGTTAACGGTGGGGAACTCGCTATCGCGAGAAGCAAGCTACGTCATTCGTCATACTCGCTCGCGCCCGCGAGAAGCAAGCTACGTCCTTTGTAATGTAAGGCACCATTGTAGAGACGCGCCATGGCGCGTCTCTACATAAATGATGTGTCCTAACCGCTATGGGGGTTGCTATAGTAGGCGTGCTGTTTTCTTGTGTCCGACTACTTATCCTACCGACGCGGGTTACCAGGGACTAATAAAGATTAATTTTTTTTAAGAATATAAAGAAAATGATGAAATAGAGAATTGAAAAACCGAAAATTGGGATAATGAACAAACAAATGCATTGGGACTAGGAAGAAAATATGGCAACCGGAATGCTGGTGAATGGACAATGGACGAAGGAACCTTACCAGCAAGATCCTCAGGGACGATTTAAGCGAAATCCGACCAAATTTCGTAACTGGGTGAGTGCGGACGGCTCTACAGGGTTTAAAGCTGAGTCGGGACGCTACCATCTCTATGTCTCTCTGGCTTGTCCTTGGGCGCACCGCACGCTGATTATGCGGAAGTTGAAGGGGTTAGAGGAGGCGATTAGCTTGTCCATTGTTGACCCGTTTATGGATGAAGATGGATGGGAATTTTCCGATGCTCCCGGTTGTATCCCGGATACGGTTCATGGCGCTCGTTATCTGCGAGAGGTTTATCTAAAAGCTGACCCGAACTGTACGGGACGAGTAACAGTCCCTGTGCTTTGGGATAAACAAAAGAATACGATCGCCAATAATGAATCCCGTGAAATTATCCGCATGTTCGATAGGGAGTTTGAGGCGATCGCGAAATCTCACGTTAGCTTCTATCCCGATCATCTGCAAGATGAGATCGATCGCGCGATTGACAGAATTTACCAACCAATCAACAATGGTGTCTACCGCGCTGGGTTCGCCACGACTCAGACGGCTTATGAGGAGGCGGTAACCGAACTTTTTGAAGCACTAGACTACTGGGAAGGGGTTCTATCCCAGCAAGCTTATCTGTGTGGCGATCGCATCACGGAAGCTGATTGGTGTATGTTCACTACCCTGTTTCGCTTTGACCCCGTTTACTACGTGCATTTTAAGTGCAACTTACGTAGAATTAGTGATTATCCCCATCTGGGAACGTATCTCAAAGATCTCTATCAGCAACCGGGCGTTAGCGATACCTGCAACCTTGACCAGATCAAGCACCATTATTACAAGAGTCATCCCCACATTAATCCCACTCGCATTGTACCCAAAGGTCCTGTGATTGATTGGGTGGCGGGGTGAATTTTGACTGTGTAGGGGCGGGTTTAGGGATTTTCTGTTCGCTGTTGATGATAACGTTTGTACAAAACCCGCCCTGACCAAGTTTTGAACTAACTCCCCCGGCTCCTTAAATTCCCACCAATAGAGTAAAGTCTATTCAGAAGCAACCATAATTTAGTATTATTGTCAATATTATTTATACAAGGATCTTGAGATCGGTAGAGTCTAATTTGAGCCATCGGTAAGGTAGCATCTGAGATAGTCCATAGAGATTGATCACAGCTCCTGAACCCTAATCACCACCCGACTAGCAAGAGAAGGCAAGCTGCCAAGGCGTTTACACCAGGTTGCACTATGATTTCAAATTTATCTGAACAGTCCCATTATCCAGAAAGCGCGAGTAGCGGATTACAAATTGCCAGAGGATTAAAAGCTAAATCACAAAACTATAAACGATTGCTGGTTGAGGTGTTGAAATGGACAGGGGGACAACCATTCCTCACCCAGCAACTCTGTCGCTTAATTGCCCAAGCACCGGATGCACCCTCGAAAGGAACGGAAGCCGAATGGGTGGAAAACCTGGTGCGATCGCACTGGATTGAGAATTGGGAAGAACAACCGGAACTGATGCATTTGCAGACGATCCGCGATCGCTTACTCAGACGCAAACACCGCAGTCTGAAGCTGTTGCAGGTGTATCAGCGAATCTTGCAACAGGGAGAAGCGATCGCCAATGACAGTTCCGAACAGAAGGAACTGCGGATGATGGGGTTAATCCTCAAGCATCAAGGAAAAGTTAGGATTCACAATCGCATCTATGAATCGGTATTTAACCAAGAGTGGGTCAATAAGGCTTTAAAAACCATCCAAGCTGATTTAGAACCAGGCGACTCGGAATTTCTCAAAGCCTTAGCCGAATTAGAACGCAAACTCCTGGTTTCCCAGGTGGAAATCTTATCCAAAGCCGATACAGAATCCGAGGATGAAGGTTCGGCGCAAGCCCTTTATGAGGTGCTGCGCGATGTTACCTCTAAAGTCGGCGAATTACTGGGTGCGGATCGCGCCACCATTTTCTTACTCAATGACGAGAAGACAGAACTCTGGTCATTGGTGGCGGAGAATGAAGAAGGTGAATTCCTAGATATTCAAGTGCGCGTCGGGGAAGGGATTGCGGGTCATGTGGCTCAGGATAAAAAGGTAATCCATATTCCTGACAACGTTTATGAAGATCCCCGCGCCGCGCTGGTTAAGGAATTTGACAAAAAATATAATTACCGCACCGAAAACATCTTGGCATTTCCGATCTTAAGTGAAAACAAAGAGGTGATTGCGGTCATTCAGTTATTGAATAAGTTACCCACTGATGAGCAATCCGACAAACGACCCAAAGGATTCACCACTCTAGACTTAGAGCGGTTGGCAAAATGCGTGGTTCCGGTGCGGCGGATTCTGGAAAGTTGCCAATCCTGTTACAAGGTAATGAAGAAGCTGCGGGCGACAGCCGCCTTAGCCGAAGCTACGCGATCACTCGATCAGATTAATTTAGATACTAAGGCGATTTTGCAACGGGTGATGAATACCGCCAAGAAGCTGCTGAACGCCGATCGCAGTACCTTGTGGTTAGTGGATCGCGATCGCGGCGACTTGTGGACGGAACTTCCAGGGAAAGGAGAGGTTCGCTGTGATGTTGGGGTTGGCTTTGCGGGTCAAGTGGCGCTAACCCGCCAACCGATGATTATCCCCTTCGATCTCTACGATCATCCCAGTGCGGAAAATGCCAAGAAAACCGATGAACAAACCCGCTACCGCACCTGTAGCCTCCTCTGTATGCCCGTCGTTAGTCCAGATGGGGAGTTATTGGGTGTTACCCAACTAATCAACAAGCGCAAACCTGGGGATCATCCAGAGTATAACCGAGACGAGTGGCCCCATGTTCCCAGCTACTTTAAAGCGAGTTTTGATAAAAATGACCGCCAATCCATGCAAGTCTTTAACGAACGAGTGGGTGTTATCCTGCAATTCGTTAAGACTCATGAAACGTTAAAACAGCTTGCTCAAATTGAGCCAAAAGAATCCGTTTATAACACCCTGGCAATTCTCAGTAATTCCGTTGCCGATCAGAGTGATGAAGCGCTCTACAATGCCCTGTATTATACGTTGAGCTTTGTCACCAACTCGATTAACAAACTCTTGGGCGCAGAACAGACCACAATTTTCCTCCTGGATGCCGAACAAAGCATCTTTTGGTCATTAGTCTGGAATTCCAGAACCCTAAATGCTCAAGAAATTCGGGTGTCCGCCACTCTAGGAATCGCCAGTAAAATGGTCGAATCGCGTTCAGTCAAAGCCAGCAAAAACCCTAGTAAACTGAATGATCTGTTAGTCCATATGGGGTTAGAACCTGACGCGATCAACGCTGTGGAAAACATGTTGTTATTCCCGGTTGTAGACTCCAAAGGGAAAGTGATTGCCATTATTCGGTCATTTAACAAATTCCTCTTTACCTATGAATCGGGGGGAACGTTATCCGAAACCATCGAAATCAATGGCTTTACTCAAGCCGATGCCCAGAAACTGCATGAACGCATGGCATCCACATTACCCATTCTGCAAGGCTTTCAAGCGTTTCACCGGGAAATCCGCAATCTTCAGGAACAACGCAAGGCGATCGATCCCCTCTATCAAGCGATTAGTTTAGTCAGTAGCAGTAGCGGCGGAAATGCGGAAGAAGTCATCCAAACGGTGATGCAAGCCGCCAAACAACTGACCCATGCGGATCGCACCACCCTTTGGTTAATTGATTACTCAACTCAGGAATTATGGACAAAAATTCCCCAAGCCGATGGTTCTTTAATGGAAACACGAGTACCTTTAGGAGAGGGATTTGCTGGAAAAGTTGCCCAAACCGGTCAACCTTTAAACATTCCCTTTGACCTCTACGAACATCCCGATTCTGATATCGCCCGCAGAACAGACGCCAAAACCCATTATCGGACATGCAGTCTGTTATGTATGCCTGTTTTAAGTTGTGATGGTGAACTCTTAGCTGTTACCCAACTCGTGAATAAACGTCACACTGATGATACGACGGAATATGATCCATCCCAGTGGCCCCAAGTTCCTGAGTATTTTAAAGCCAGTTTTGATGAAAATGATCAACGGGACATGGAAATTTTTAACAATCAAGTGGGTGTTGTACTTCCCGGTATCATGCGTTAAGTCAGTTTAAACAGACATACCATGACACCTCTGTTTTGACCCTTCATCACCTTCGGGGAACCTGATTTGTAGGGGCGGGTTTAGGGATTTTCTGGTCGCTATTGGTAATGTTAGTGCCAAACCCGCCCTGACCGATCCTTGGCTTCGCTCAAGGATATAATTTTGAGGAACCCATGAACAATTTTTAACTGCTAAATACCTGAGCCAAATCTTCATTGGACGTTCCCAAGATGCGTGCCAATCGATTCAGTTCGCTATCACTAAAGCCATCCCGTACTTCAATTAACTCTTCCACGGATTTTCCTAAGATTCGGGATAATGACTTAAGCTGGCTATCCGGAATATCTTTACCTTGGAAAATATCTTTAAGTTGTTGCGGTGCTAATTTGTAAGAGGCACAAAACCGAACAAATTCTCGATTACTGATATCGAGAGCTTGCTGCCGTTCTCTGAGTAAGAACGCGATCGCGCGAGTTCCATGTTCCGGACGTTTAGCTTTGTCCAGATAGTCTTGGATACGCCTGTCCAAATGATTCATGCTAATCCCAGCTTGTTTAAGCAAGTCGATACAGGCTAATTTTAAGGCTTTGTTTAACATTTCATTTTCTTCGTGGAGTCGTTCGTACTCATTAAAGATTTCCACCATCTTCGCCGCAAATTCTGGCGTACAAAATCCAACTTCCATATCCTCACAGGAAATGGCAATATAGGAGCGGTAGTGGTTCAGTTGTAGACGCAATGTCTGGTTATTTGGGCGCATAAGTCCAACGTTTTTGGTAAAAAAACTATTCTAGGGGAGTTATTTGACCAATTGTGCCAAAGTATAGTTCATCGTGAATCTCATGAGACTCTGACCTCAGCGAAGCAGGTCGGAGAGGGAGAGGGATAGAGGTCAAATCGCACCCTGAGCGAAGCCGAAGGGGAGATTTGACAATCCAGTTGAAGGCACGACGATTAACCCCGTGCTTCGCTGCAACAACTGGACTTTTTTGGCAGTAAACTGCCCTAATCGTTTCCAATTGGCATCGGAAACAGAAACCTGTGTCTTGGTGTCTCCAGAACACCAACCTGTGTAAGTCTTTCCGGCTTTTTCGGCTATAACCTTGTCTCCTTTTCTAAAGTTATGACGAGTAACTGTACCGCCATACTTGCGTCGCTTGCTGCCTTTGGATGGAACACACAGGTGTAATTGTCTGCGACTAACGGGCGGTCTACGGATTACTGTAAACGGCGCTGGTGTAATCTCAACAAATCCTTGCCAGTTACCGTGTTTGGTGCCCTTAGAGTGCCATTCTCGCCATTGAACAAACTCAAACGCCGCTAAAGTTACACCATCAACAGCGTGTGTTGCTGGTGTCTGTTGATCCTTGTTTTTCTTGTCTTTGCCTAGTCTCAACCACTGCCTGAGTTGACTGGTTCCGTTGCCATTTCTTTGCCATCCTTGGTGTGTTGTAACAGGAGCTAATTCAGATAGCCATTTAAGCATTTGTCGTTGTCCTACCATGACTGGAGAAAAACCAACGCCAGACTGAGCCGACTTGCGACCACTGGTTCTATCCACATCAGCTATAACTAACTCATAGTGAATGGCGCTAACAGGGAACAGTTTAAATAATTCTTTGACTACCCGTAATTCTAGTTGTTTGTTAGCTCGAATTGAAGCAGGTAGTTTGCCTTGCTTGCGATTATCAAATCGCTTTTGACGGTGACAACGCTTGTTGTAAGGTAGTTTTCGATTAATCCGCCTTCCCCGTCTTGCTCGACGCATGACTCGCCGTAATTCCATCCGCTCTTTAACTGTTTTGAACGGTAAGACTAGGTGAGCCATCCAGAAAGTAGCAAGGCTTGATTGAACCCCGATACCTGAGTAATGCTTGCCTGGATCTATCCCCACAGCTATAGGTTGCGTGTTTTCTCCTGTTTCAAAGGTCAACTGAATGGCAAAGCACTCTAAGTCGTTAGGCGCGATTTTGGCTTTACCTTCTTTCACCCAACGTCTAGCACGGCTAGGCTTGGTTGGCATTAAGGGCTTGCCTGATTTTGATAGAACTGGTACTCGTAACATGGAGATAATCCTCACGAGTGAGAGTTTTTAGTCCCTTCCCGCATCTAAGCCAAGATGTCCTAACTAAATAGCGACTCAACAAAAAGCCTTAGAGATAATCCGAACTAGGGAAGCATTCGGAAGTCTGTGCCAGGTTTAGACGATGGTGCGGTATTCAACGTTTAATTGCCGTTTGTCCGGCAATCCCCGACTTCAAGCGATAGCTAAGTCGGGGTTGTTGAAACGGATAGTGGCGTAAGATGCAAGAGTTAACAATATAGCGCCTCCGCCAAAAAATTGGTGATCTTGTTCTCCCACCTGACTGATGAATGTTGGAGACGTTGACTAACTCCAGCTCAGCCCATTCTGGGACTGCCTTCAGCTTACCTGCTAGACCACCGATTTGGTCAACGTGAGAATAGGGAATTTCATCTGCCATCTGACTCTCAGCCACAAAACCAGTATAGTGTCAATGAATTGAAGAGAATCTGTCCTGCCATAACCAAGTCCCACCCTAGTCAGGAGCTAGGATGGGACGTTCAAGCCTACGGAAACCGAGGATGAGAGTCTGGGAAGTGTCTGAGAACTTAGTTGAGAGGTATTGTCTCTCTGGGGTCTTCCGTAACCGTCAAGCTCAGCGTTTCCAACCGCTTCGTTTTCTAGGCGTTAACGAAGTGTACAGGGTTGTTCAGGGCAGAAAGTGAAATGGAGGCTTGAATAATCGCAATTAGGTCGCCTTGGAACGAAATCGTCAGCCCTGGCGGGAGGGAACCACTAGAGAAACCAAACTCCAGATCATTAAACAAGGTATCCGAAGCCAGTTGGATTGTGTCTTGACCGAAAGTAAAGTCAGTAATCAAGGCAAAGTCAGCATTACCACCACCAACGTAGTAGAGTTCCGGCTCTCCCCGATCGATACCGACTACAGTGCCATCGTCACCCAGGACAAATGTATCCTGTCCTTGACCGCCAGTGAGAGTATCCCGCTCAAAGGGAGCCAACGGGTTAATGAACGTACCACCAAATCCAAATGCTGGGACAAAGGGGTCAACGCCAATCAGCACATCATTTCCAGCGCCGCCATCGATAGAGTCACTGCCAACCCCAGCAACGAGTATATCTTCGTCATTTCCGCCATTGAGAGTGTCATTCCCTAGGCTACCAAAGAGAGTATCGTTGCCACTGTCGCCATTGAGGATATCATCCCCAGCTTCACCGTCAGCACGATCATTACCGCTTCCGCCAAAGACTTGATCATTGCCAGAACCCGAAAAAAATGAATCATCGTCAGCTCCGCCCAGGAGTGTATCATTACCGAAGCCGCCATTGAGAACATCAGCGCCAGCGTTACCCTGAACGATATCATTCCCATCATCACCAAAAAGTCGGTCAGCGCCAGCACCACCCGTGAGGATGTCATCACCATTGCCACCAAAGACAACATCAGCGCCATTGTTACCTTGGAGTAGATCATCTCCATCATTACCATTGATGTTGTCAGCGCCAGCGCCACCATTGATAGTGTCATTGCCAGCTTCACCGAAAATAACATCAGCGCCATCGCCACCATTGATTAGGTCATTCCCGCCGATGCCAAAGAGTTGAGAGTCACCGAAAATAACATCAGCGCCATCCTCTCCATTGAGTACGTCATTGCCACCACCACCAATAATGATGTCAACGCCACCGCCGCCAAAGACTGTATCGTCGCCATCAAGACTAAAGATGCCATCATTGCCGTCGAGGGCGAAAATTTGATCAGGGTCATTGGTGCCAACGATAGCAACATCATCATTAGGCGTGCCAATGATTAAATTTAAGGAAAATGCTTGGGGCGCTAATGAAAGCATTTCAGCCTCCACTGCTTTGAGTTCTCTCATCGAAAGGGGTTTACCTTTCTGGAAAGCCGATCTTAAGTTCCGGAGATAGTTAGCGGAGCGTCGAGAAATCCGAGGCTGAAACTTAGATGTCATAGCGTTTTCCTGGTTAAATGGATTGCTCAATCAGAAATTTAACTTTGTCAGAGTCTATCAGAGCTAAAAAATTAGTAAATGCGAAGTTAATTAAATTTAATAAAAACCTCGGTTCACTGGCTTAATCTGTACCAAGATTTAAACACGTTGCTCCGCACTGCCCCTATTGCAGAGGCGTTGTAATGTGATGGTAAAGTCCGGATAGGAAATGGTGGCGGCTTCAGCGCCGTGGATGGTGGTGATTCCTTGGGCGTTGAGGGCGGCGATCGCAAGACTCATGGTAATCCGATGATCGCTATGACTGTCAACCTCTGTACCTGTTAGCGGCGTGTTTCCAGTGATTTCTAATCCATCGGGGAGTTCTGTAATTTTTGCGCCCATCCGGTTTAATTGAGACGCCATTACCGCGAGGCGATCGCTTTCTTTGACCCGAAGTTCGGCGGCGTCGCGAATCACGGTGGTACCTTGGGCGAAAACCGCCGCAACTGCCAAAATGGGAATTTCATCAATTAGACGGGGAATTAACGCCCCAGAAATTTCACAGGCGTTGAGACGACTATAGCGAACCCGGATATCAGCCACGGGTTCTCCCGCCACTACCCGTTGATTCTCCAACTGAATATCCGCATTCATCATCGCCAATGCGTCTAAAATTCCTGTGCGGGTGGGATTAACACCGATATTTTCAATTACTAAGTCAGAATCCGGGACAATCGCCCCAGCCACTAACCAAAAGGCGGCGGAACTAATATCACCGGGAACAATTACCGTTTGTCCCTGGAGTTGGGCTGGACCGGTGACTGTAGCACTGTGGCTGTCTGGGTCAACGGTGATTTTAGCCCCAAATGCCTGAAGCATTCGTTCACTGTGGTCACGAGACAGGGCGGGTTCTGTTACCGTTGTCTCTCCTTCAGCCATTAACCCCGCTAATAGGATACAGGATTTAACTTGGGCGGAGGCGATCGGGGAATGGTAATGAATCGGCTTAAGCTGTTGTCCTTGAATTGCTAGGGGCGCTAATGAACCCTGCTGACGCCCCCAGATTTGCGCCCCCATTTGTTGTAGGGGATGAACCACACGAGACATAGGGCGCGATCGCAAGGAATGATCCCCCGTTACCGTAAAAAAGCGTTCAGGGTGAGAGGCTAAAAGTCCCAGCATCAGCCGTAGAGTCGTCCCAGAGTTGCCCGCATTTAAAACATCTAGGGGTTCTTGCAATTCTCCCACACCCACGCCCTGAACGATAACCTCGTCGGCGTTGAGTTCCGAGATAGTCGCCCCCATCCCTTGGAAACAACGGGCGGTACTGCGCGGATCATCGCCCAGCAGGAGTCCCTGAATGCGGGTTTCCCCTTGCGCGATCGCCCCCAACATCAAAGCGCGGTGGGAGATAGACTTATCACCGGGAACCTGGAGATTCCCTTTCAGGAACAATCCCGAAGGTGGACGAGTGATAATTAAATCCAGTTGAGTTTCGATTTGCTTCAGGGTGACAACCGTAACAGGCATAGGTATGGAGGAGTTTAACAGGGGCGACATAAAATTGTATCAAAGATGATGGGGTGAGGGGGAGATAGAGGAGATTGTGTAGGGGCTGGTTTCACTATTATCTTTTGGGTTACACCCAGATTTAACTAAACCCGCCCCGACTTGACGAATGACGAATGACGAATGACGAATGACTAACTCAAAATTTTGGAAACCCGTTTATCAACTGTTTAAACCCGAAGAACCCCTGTAAAGACGACGCAGAGAAAGCGATAAAAACACTTTCCAATTCATGGAAATATCACCAAATAAAAGAAGTTGAATGTCGAGAAAAACGAGTCAAGCAGCCTGAGGAAAATAGCGAGAAAAATTTTTATCAAGTTAGCGGTCAAGTTGAAAGGACAGAATCCGTCATCGAAGCCGAAAAAATTAAAGCAGGCAGATTTATTTTAGCGACGAATATATTAGACGAAACTGAGGTAAGTAATCAGGAGATATTAGAAGAATATAAAGGACAACAAAGTAATGAAAGAGGATTTAGATTTCTTAAAGACCCGTTGTTTTTTACATCGAGTGTATTTGTTAAAAATCCCCAGAGGGTGGAAGCGATAGCCATGATAATGGGACTGTGTTTGTTAGTGTATAACCTCGCCCAAAGAAAATTGAGGCAAGAATTAGCCGCTGCTAATGAGGGCGTGAAAAATCAGGTCAAAAAATTAACAGAAAGACCAACAATGAAATGGATATTTCAGATGTTTCAAGCTGTGCATTTAGTGACTGTAGCCGGAGAGCAATACGTGAGCAATTTAACGTCAGAACGTCAAAACATATTGAAACATTTAGGAAAATATTGCCGGAAATACTATTTAATTGTTGAAGATGGATGAATCAGAGTATACAAATAATAATATTTGGTCATAATCCGAAGTTATTCGCGGAAATTAAAATTGTTTTCGTGGTCATTCTGCTGAAAAAATATCCAAGTTTTATCCATGAAATTATTTTCTAAACGTAAGTTGATAAACTTCCATCATTAATACTCCATGTTTGTCTAAAAATGGATAAAAAAGCAACAGAAACGCAATAATTGTTGGACTGGTTGATTTTGTCGGAGTAAAATTTTTATTCCTTCCTAATGCTGTCCGTCAGGATCTGCGGAATGTAGGGTGTAAATTTTGACTTTGACAAGGTAACAGAACCTACTCCGGTACAAAGGAAGGCTTTAGATTTGTTGGGCGTGAGCCTGATTGGTACCCAGTGAATTTCAAAGTCAAATCGCCCTAAGTCTGGATAGGCATACGGTGTAGCGATTTGTCAAAGGGGAACTTCAGAATAAAGTACAGTAAGTAGATCAAAGTCCCCCTTTTTAAGGGGGATTTAGTGGCAATGGTGCGTTACGCTACGCTAACGCACCCTACGGTATATCTGTTCTAGGGCTTGGAAACCAAGCCCCTACGGTTAAACGGCGGTTTCTTCTGACAACTGCACCTCTGGTTTCGGTAAATCTTGTGCGGGAATTGTTTCTACCCGTTGCGTCAAAAATGCCGCAATCACCATAAATACACCGCCAATCACTACTGCGAAAAGGCGATTATTATCCAGAAAGTTATCCATCACCCAACCAAATCCCAGGGATACGGCAATCTGAGGTAGGACAATAAAGAAGTTAAAAATGCCCATGAAAATGCCCGTGCGCTTGGGGGGTAAACCGCCAATTAACATCGAATAGGGCAGAGTCAAAATACTTGCCCAAGCAATACCAACGCCTACCATCGATAGGAATAGCCAATATTGATTGTCAATCACCATGAGTGACATAAACCCTGCACCCCCGCAGAGGAGACAAAAACTATGGGTGATTTGGCGATTGGTTATTTGTGCCATTCTCGGTAATAACAGAGAGACACCAAAACACACCGCATTATAGAAAGCAATGCAAATTCCTGCCCATTCAATCCCGTCGTTATAAAGTAATGATTGCTGGTTTGTCGCCCCAAAAATATTCCAGGCGACGGCGGGGGGAAAGTATAGGAAGAAACAGAACATGCCTAACCAGGTAAAGCATTGCACCCACGCTAATTGTTTCATCACCGGGGGTATCTCTTGCAGCGCGATCCAGGCTTCACGAATACTGTTAATTACACCGCCTTTTTTCTTTTGTTGCTTCTCAAAGGCTTCTAGGTTTTTCGGTGGATATTCTTCTGTGGAAAGAACCGTCCACAGTACAGTACCAAAGAAAAAGGCAGCACCAATGTAAAACGAGAGTTTTACCGTTAAGGGAATTGCTCCTTCATTGCTACTGAGAGAGGGAATATGAAAGACGTTATTTAAAATCCAGGGTAATGCTGACGCACTCACCGCGCCTAAGCCAATAAACAGACTCTGCATGGCAAATCCCATCGTCCGTTGGTTTCTCGGTACTAAATCCCCGACAAACGCCCGAAACGGCTCCATGCTAATGTTGACGGAGGTATCTAGAATCCAGAGTAATCCGGCTGCCATCCACAATGCCGATGAATGAGGCATGGCAATCAGCGCCAAGGTACTCAAAATTGCCCCAACTAAAAAATACGGTCGTCGCCTACCCAGAGGTCCCCAGGTATTATCGCTCATATTGCCAATAATCGGCTGCACGATTAACCCCGTCAGGGGGGCGGCTAACCAGAGAATCGGGATTTGATGGGCATTGGCACCCAGATACTCGAAAATGGCGCTCATATTTGCCATTTGGAGTCCCCAGCCAAATTGAATGCCGAAGAATCCAACGCTCATATTCCAGAGCTGCCAAAAATTTAACGGTTGTTTTTTCATGACAAATCAGTTGTCTGACGACAATCGGCGATCGCTCATCATTACCTGTTCGGGTTCATCACCCTGCATAGCCCGATCGCCGTTGATCATTATCGGCTTTCTACAGGAACCTCGAATGATGAGGGTAATTTTCTAGCCAGCCGATACTTATCGGTTTCTCGCAGGCGCTGGCTCAAAAATCGACAAATTTCTAATACAATATGAGGACGTTGGGTGATCAAACTAATAAAACGGTTTTTCTCTAACTTGAGCAACGTACAATCCTTCACCGCGATCGCACCATCCCAGTGCGGCGCATTATCAAATAACGTCACCTCCCCAAAATGCTGCCCTGCTGATAAGTATTTCAGATCACATTGCACCTCGTCCATATCCTTGACCAAGCGGACACTTCCTTCCCCAATAATATAGAAGTGGTTGCCCCAACTCCCTTCAGTATAAATGGTTTCACCCGCCAGAACATACTCTTGTTCTAGGGCTTGGTCGATCAGAAGCAGTTCATCGAGGGATAAATTTTTGAACAGAGCAACATTTTTGAGTAAGAGTAGACGACTCATAAAGAAATTCTTGAGTGACGGCTGCTGATCAAGGGGCTGGAAAATTTGCTGGACTACGGCTTTAACTAAAGGGTCTGGATCTTTCATTAAAGCAGAAGGTACTCCAGCTAAAGCAATCAACGCACCAATCTTAATCCAGCGATCGCGCGATTCTAGGGCTTCGAGGAGTAGCTGATATCCCTTGGTTCGCATCCACTGGGCATTGGCGCGAATCCTGGTTCCCGGCTGATCCCCACTAATCAATTGTTCCAAAACAGGCATCAGAGGAAGCACAAAGCGGCGATGACTCAACGACGCCAAGGTTTCAACTGCATTGGCTAAATCCCTAGAATCCGTGGAATAGAGCAGCCGTTGCACCACATTGACAGTACGGGAATGACCCAGACAGGAGAGAATATAGAGAACCCGCTGAATCAGCCGTTGATGATAATCCGCGATCGCAATTGCCAGAGGTTGCCAACTGGGATTAGTTTGGGGAATCTGTTGTTGCCATTGGCGGCTGTGGGTCACCTGCTGAAAATCCGGACTCAGATACTCAAACAGGATATCACTCGCCTGTTTCGTCCGCACTTGACCAATTGCCGCGATCGCCGCATTGACAATATCTGGATTAGACGAGGATAAACTATCTTGGGCTAACGTCAATCCCGGTTCCCCATACATCGCCAGCGCCACCGCCGCACAGCGACGCACTTGGGGATGATGATCACCTAAACCAATTGCCACATGGCGCAACATCCCTTTACAGCGCGTAATCCCCAACAAATTAAACGCCGCCGCCCGTACCCAGGGATCGGGATGTTCTAATTCCGAGACAGCCAATTCCGCCAATTCCCAATCCCCCGGATGCGCCAAGGTTGCCAAGGTTTCTAAGCCCCCCCGTTTCACCTCTGGGGTAGCATGGGCAAGAATTCGCGTTAGGGGCGGAATTAATTCCGGATTACCACTACAAGACACCACCCGCACAATTGCCTGTCCTGTGGTACTCTCTAAATCCGATTGCCATAACTGTTCGCAGGTGGTTTTAATTTGGGGATTATTAATCACCCCCATTTGAGTCGCTGCGACTGAGGCTAATAGACTGACTTCCTGACTGATATCCCCCAAGCGAGAGCGGAGTTGCTCCTCTTCCAAGGGCTGCTGATTGGCAATTAACACCTCTAACGCCGTGGCTCGCACCTGGGGATTTGGGGCGTCTAACAGCCGTTCAAACTGATGGATGGTGTCTAAATCCGATTTATGGCTAAACAGCTTGACAATCCCGCGCCGGATACCCGGATCAGTTTCCGGTAACAGGGGCTGCACATCTGAGAAAAATTGGCTCGGTTGTCCCAAACCTGCGGCTAATTCTAGTCCTTTAATTTGCGTGTACTGTTCATCACTGTTGAGCAAATCACGAATCATCGGACTGGATTGAGGCGGTAATTGCATCAATCCCTCACCAATTTCATCCAGATTCACCGCATCGGAGCGTAACATGACTTCTAAGCATTGGACATAGCTATTGCCCATAAACAAGCGCACCACCAGCAATAGCACCGTTAAACTGATAGCAATCCAGATAATCTGCTCTAGGCTGAGAAAGGATTGAACAATCCACAACAGCCCACCCGCTAACGTCAACCCGATCGCATAAAATAAGCCATCACTGAGCGATCGCACTCGCCCCATAAATTCTGGGGGAACCGCATTATAGTTTAATTGATGGACGGGTAAGTTAATCCCTTTATACAATCCATCACTATTCACATTCGCTGCGATTGCCGCTTTTAAATTAAAGTTAAACGCGAGTCCCAGTAAACTGGCTAACGTTGTCACCGGATAAACCAAATTCATCCGCCCCACCCCTAATCGTTGCAACAGAGGGCGAGTGAAACAGTAGAGAATCACCATCTGTAGGATACTATTCGCCACTCTCAGCAATCCCAGAAAGCTGGTTAATTCTCGGTCATTGGTGAAGGTTTGGGCATAAATGCTTAAATATTCAAATTCTGACGTGATATAGATAATCACTAACAGAAAGCTACTACTTGCCAAAAATAGGATAATTGGGTAGCGCTTGACTAAATCGGGAAACGTCCTTAACGCTTCAACTAAGTTCACCGGGGTTTGACTCCGATTTGTCTCGATGCGCCGTTGAGATCGTTCTAGATAAATCAGTTGCGCGATCGCCACCGCACAGACAAATGGTAAACTCAGCAGCATATCTTCCGTGGTGAAAAACTGGGACAGCAAACTGGTCAAACCGCCGCCCAACAGGATACCCACCGCCTGAGCCATCCCCATAAATGGCGCATAGCGCTTGTACTCCAACGCCGTAAAATAATCCATCAATAGGTTGGGCAATAAGATATTGTTATACAAATCCCATTGGAAGAAAATCGCGATAAAGATGAGATAATAGACCCATAACGCATCCAGAGTAATCAACAATCGCATACCCAGCGCCATAGCGATCGCAAAGACCAGCATATAGCGGAAAAGCTGGGGACGACTAAACCGGTCAACCACTTGGGAAAACACCGCATAAGCGGGCATCGAGACCAACCCAATCAGCACATAAAACAGGGGCAGATTTTCCGAACCCGCATGACTCAGAAACAGCGAATTCGCGATCGTCATCGCCAAAATGTTATAGGTGAGAATCGTCACCCCCAGAAATAATAAATGAGCCAGCCGTTGTACCTTCCAAATCGAAAGACCTAAACGTTGCTCAATCAGTTGACTTAGCATGGGCGTTCGGGTTAAGAGTATTGCATTATCCAGTTAAGTCTCGTCAGGATTTGATCTAGTTTTACATAACGTAACATAATTGAGGAAACAAACGCTGCTTACCCAATTCAATTGTTGAAGCGGATAACCAGAGGCAGAATCAGCTCAAGAATCACCCGGTTAAAACGCAGGTGAGTGTCAAAAGCATTAGGGAATCGCTGAAACCTTTGATATACCGTAGGGTGGGTTTCGACTTCGCAAGAGCCCACCAGCCTTAAGTCAGTGGCATTCGACTTAAGTTTCTAGCGAAGACAGCGTAACTACAAATATAGGGTTCTGTGAATAGTGTCAAAGCTATGTTCAGTCAATTAGGGCTATTTAAAATTTGCTTCATAGGGATTTCTTCACTGCTGTTCATTACACCAACAGCAACGGCTCAACGCAATTCTGTACCAATACCATCCTTAGTTCCTCTAGAAACAGAATTCTTAGAACCCGATACTATCCTACCCCCCAACATAGTTACAGCCAATACAATATCCCAGGAAAACATTACAATTCCTAGCCTTTGGTGGGCAGAAGAGCAGTTTGATGAATTTGGTGGTAAACTGCTCGTGAACTGGCTCGCTTACCAAGATAAACAACGGGTTGATTTGGTGGTTAGCCGTCAACCGTGGACACTGCTCAACTATTTAGAACGATACAGCTTTATTAATCATTTCGGAACGGTTGCTAGAGACTATAACTACAATGTCAGAGTATTCAATGACCGAGCCGAACTCTTAGCTACCTATACTTGTGATTATACGACTCCAGGGCTACCCTCTTGTGAGGTTTTGATATTTGAGGGTGTGGGACCTGCGGGTTTACCTGTACAACGAATTCCTTGAATGGGAAATTAGGAAGATGAGGAAGATCAGATTGATGCGATATCGAGTCAAGCCTTATGATTATCGGGTTACCCGATAGTTCTCAAAAGATAGTCAATGGCAAACAATGGGCTTTTTGTTGGCATGGTAACATTAGATCTGGTTTACCTTAGCCCTAAGCTACCCGGTCAAAATGAAAAAATTGCCGCTTCTGACTATACCGTGGCGGCTGGGGGTCCAGCGACAAACGCGGCGGTTACGTTTAGTTATTTAGGCGATCGCGCGACAATCTTAGGGGTGGTGGGAACTCACCCGATTACACCCCTGATCCGTTCCGATTTGCAAGATCAGGGGGTAACGCTGGCTGATTTAGATCCGACAGCCACCAATCCCCCACCCATCTCTTCAATTATTGTTACTCAAGAGACGGGCGATCGCGCGGTGGTTTCGATTAATGCGGCGAAGATTCAAGCAGGGATTGAGCAAGTACCGCCGCATATTGACCAAGATATTACGATTGTGATGATAGATGGTCATCAAATGGACGTGAGTCATGCGATCGCGCAATCGGCAAAATCCCGTCAGATACCAGTTGTCCTGGATGGAGGGAGTTGGAAACCTGGATTAGAAAATCTTTTGCCCTTTGTCGATTATGCCTTATGCTCGGCGAATTTTTATCCCCCAGATTGTGATACTCACCAAGACGCGATCGCTTATCTTCGCGCTGCTGGAATTCCCCACATTGCAATTACCCATGGGGAAAAGCCAATTGAGTATTTCTCTAGTGGAACATCGGGTCAATTATCAGTACCTTCTATTGATGCGGTTGATACATTGGGAGCTGGTGATGTTTTTCATGGGGCATTCTGTCACTCTATCCTTAAGCATACCTTTACTGACGCCCTAGCCGCTTCCGCAAACGTTGCTGCCCACTCTTGTCAATTTTTTGGCACTCGCCAGTGGATGGCATCTAATGGTTCAGCGTGAAGTTAGGGATGGTTAAAGGTGACTCTGAACAAGAACAATAAGGCTGTGCTGAAATCTCATTAACGATTTGCATTCGTCCCTTACGAAACGCACGTAGTAGTCTATCAATGGACTCTCTCTCTTCCTGTGTGATCGAGTCTTCTAACATGGCTGCCATGAGTCCATATCTATCAGCCAGCGTAATTTTGCCCGAACAACTGACTTGAGCAAATAAATCCGCGATCGCACCCGGTATAAGTTGGACTTGAAGTTTCATGTTACTCCGCCTAAATTCAACCCTTCTACTATGAGATAGTTGCTCTCGTTTTAAAGTGATTGACATTTTATATGATTAGTGATAAGCGTCAAATATTAAGGTAATTCAAGTCTCCTTAGTAACGTGACTACGTTCAGATTTTAGTGTAACCAAAACTCTATAACTTTGTGATTAAAATTAGTTTAATTGAGTGAGATAGATCACAAACTTTTCAAGGGAAACTGTAAGACTAAATCCGGGTTGACTGGCAACAGGAACCTATAAATTAAGAGACGTTCCTTAACATTAAGAAACGTCTCCACGGGTGAGGCAACCATTTTTAATTTTCTAAGATATGTATCTTAGTGAGAATCAGGATGTGTATGCATAGCCGTCAGCCTTATGAATAGTCTTCAAATACTTCGGATGCACGTCGAAACTCTTACCTCCTGTTGTTAGTTTGAAACTTGGCTTGAATCGAATAGCGATTCGACCCGTGTAAACTCCTGCATACTTTCCAATTTTGACATCAGCTTTCACCAAGTCCCCAGTCTGTAAACATAAGAAAAACTTCTCTCGCGGGGCATGACGAATAGGAAATCCGTAACAATCAGTACCGCAGCGCTGTCTTTTTCCATGACCCTTGGCTTTAACAATTAAAGGTTTAATTCCTTTGAGAAGAAGTTTTTCAGGCGTTGAAGCACCAACACAAGCTGCATCGAAAGCGTGAGTTTTCTCAATTCCTCTGGTTTGACGGTTAAACTTTGTCAAACCCGCAGAACCTAACTCTACAGGTAAACCAGTTGATTGAAGTCTTCTGTAAAGTTCCCAGCGAGTAGCATTAACGGCAGTGGCATCCTTAAGGGGTGCTTTTGCTTGAGCTAGAACCCGTTTAAGAACTTCAGGCTTTTTCTTCAAAAACTCCTCAATAGGTTTGTTCCCTTTATCTTGGTTACAGGAATGGCAACTCAGGCAAAGATTACTGACTCTATTTGAACCTCCCTTGCTTTTGGCGAGGATATGCTCAATCTCAAAAGGTACATTTTCAATGCCACAGTAAGCACATTTTCTGTTCCATTTGGCGAGTAAATACTCTTTGACCTCAAAACCGAACAGTTCACCTCTTTGGTACTCTATCCCGCTAATCTCAGGGTTTTGCTTATGC
>NZ_JAVJTO010000068.1:0-2439 GCF_040220235.1 Coleofasciculus sp. B1-GNL1-01 | reverse complement strand
AAAGATCTGTGAAAGGGGATAGTGGGGAGGGCAAAATGTCAAGCTCAATAAATGCGCTTGCCAATCATGGAATTCGTCAGGCAAACCGGGTTCCTCCGGATATTCACTCGGAAGATCATACATCGTCGGTAGCGTTTCTTTGGGTGAACCCTGTGGATCGGTTTGAGGAGTGGGATAGTTGAATGAAACCATGGACGGGAATTGTTAGGAAAACTGGCTTTATCCTAACAATCGCGATTGAGTGTGAATTGCGCGGATCTTCAATATACAAACTGATACCAAATCCGGGGAACGCTACCCCCGTTATAACCCAGTCCGCGCAGGCGGACTTTGGCAAGTGCAAGTGTAAGTGTAGCAACGATTTCAATCGCCTCCTCTTGCTAGATGTGCCATGAACCCTCTATCCCTATATAATTAGCTCATAAGAATTAACAAAACTTAAGGCGGAATCGGAGAAATAAATGGCACTGATCACCACCGGAAAGACGTTCATTCGGGATTTAGAACAGTCCGGCACATTGGCATTGTATGCTCCCTTAGAAGGGGGATTTGAAGGACGTTATCGGCGACGACTGCGGGCGGCGGGTTATACGACGATTTCCCTCTCCGCTAAAGGATTGGGCGATCCAGCCGCTTATCTGACGGGTGTTCACGGTGTCCGTCCGCCGCATCTGGGGAAGAAAACCATCGGTCAAAGCGCGGCTGTGGGTGAGGTTTATTTTGTCCCGCCTATCCTGACGTATCAGTTGGAAACCCTACCGGCTAAGTCGAAAGGGATGGTACTGTGGCTGATTGAGGGCAGTAGTCTGTCGCGCCAAGAACTGGAATATCTGATCGCCTTGCCTAAACAGGAGAAGCGGGTGAAAGTGGCGATTGAAATGGGAGGCGATCGCTATTTCCGTTGGCAGCCGCTTCAGGAGACCTTATCTGAGTTGGTATCCTAACCCTGTAGAGACGTTCCATGGAATAAAAGGGCGGGTTTAGTCAAGTTATCGGCTTACACCAAAACGTTTTCGGTAAAACCCGCCCCTACAGCCCTTCTCAGCAACTGTCGCCACCGTAAACTTGGCGATCGCCTAGTGGTGGGTTTGATACCCTTGAGAAGGACTGTAGTAGATTTGGGAACGTTTTTATGCTGGAGAAACGAGATTATACCTTAATCATTGATAAAAGCGGCAGTATGTCAATTCGGGATCAGTATTCTGGCAAAAGCCGCTGGGATGTTATGCAAGAGTCTACTCTGGCTTTAGCGAATAAATGTGAAGAATTTGATCCTGATGGCATTACCATTTACCTATTTTCGGGTCGCTTCAAACGCTATGATGGCGTGACAGCTAATAAAGTCATGCAGGTATTCCAGGAAAATGAGCCATCAGGACGCACAGACTTGGCATCTGTCTTGGAAGATGCTCTCAATAACTATTTTCAGCGCAAAACTAGCGGTCAGACTAAGTTGAATGGTGAAACCCTACTGGTGGTTACGGATGGGGAACCCGATGACCGCAAAGCGGTGATGAAGGTGATTATCGAAGCGTCACGCCGAATTGATAAGGATGAAGAGTTAGCGATTTCTTTTATCCAAATTGGCAGTGATCCTCAAGCGACGAAGTTCCTCAAGATTCTGGATGATGAACTGCAAGGTGCGGGGGCGAAGTTTGACATTGTAGATACGGTCACGATTGAGGATATGGAGGACATGACCTTAACGGACGTGTTACTCAATGCTGTAATCGATTAGATAACCAAGTGAGCGTGTGTTTTAGAACACAGGGGGTGCATTTACCTTATCTGTGAATATTATGCTGTTTGGGTTTAGTATCCGATCCTTACCTCAGGCGATCGCTCATAATAGGTGTCAAGGGATTCGGTGTCAGAGTCTGTATGGTCAAGCTGATTACAATAGAAGATATAAAGGACATGACCGTTGAGGATATGTCCTTAACTATAATCGTTGATAACAAAATCTCTCGTAACTGAGAGTCTCGTC
This sequence comes from Coleofasciculus sp. B1-GNL1-01, assembly GCF_040220235.1. Taxonomy (NCBI): domain Bacteria; kingdom Bacillati; phylum Cyanobacteriota; class Cyanophyceae; order Coleofasciculales; family Coleofasciculaceae; genus Coleofasciculus; species Coleofasciculus sp. B1-GNL1-01. The sequence goes on along the minus strand of NZ_JAVJTO010000068.1, from coordinate 452 downwards.
TTATGGCAGAATCCCTTGATGACTTATTAAACCAAATTAAAGCCGAATATCAAGAAAAAGACCAGGGAAAACCCCCGGAGAAAAAACCTCTGTTGGATGAGGATGACTTGAAGTCCCCCCCAACGAATTCGTCAACCTATCAACCCATTTCCTCATCCCCATCTTCGCGATCGCCTGTAGAAGATGCTATGCTTTCAGAACTGAATGCTGAGTTTGAGGAGAAAGAGAGCGAAGCCGAACGCAAACGACAGCAGCAACTGCAAGAAGAAGAACTCAAGGCAAAACAGCGAGAACAGCGTAAACGGGAAGCCCTGTCACTTGAACCATATCCTGTCCAAAGTGGAAGCATAAGCTGTCCCCAAACCTGTGGTCAATTTATGCTTCCAGTGAGTAGGAGAGGTTAACTTGACTTGAACTGGAAACAAGTAGCTACCTGGAGAGAGACTTGGCAA
>NZ_JAVJTO010000067.1:0-13652 GCF_040220235.1 Coleofasciculus sp. B1-GNL1-01 | reverse complement strand
AGCCATTTTCCGACCCAACAAGTGCAAGGTTTTTACACTATAACCGTCTTGCATCCTGGAATTTTTGCCGACCTCAGCGCCGAATTCTCCCTCGACAGAGGGTTGAAACCATTGCAAGAAAAATCAGGTAATATCCGGAAATTTCTGAGTATTGTAAAGTATGGCACAATTCGGAATATAGATAAAAACCCATCAATACAAAATAGCCAACGAGACGCTCGCACTATAACTCTCTATTAGCTGTTCCCTGTTCCCCTTTCCCTATCATCACTAAGCTGATTAGAGTAGAAGCGATCGCACTCATCGGCACAACCCAATCTACCGCCCCCGTTTGAATCGCCGCAGACGGCATCTCGAAAAAATCACAAGTGTCTTCATCTTGGGCGATGACTTTACCGCCCATCTTATGAATAGCCTGCACCCCCAAAGCACCATCGTTGCCCGTGCCAGATAGAATTACCGCGATCGCACGTTCTTTAAACGTAGCGGCGACTGACTGCAACAGTAGATCGGCAGAGGGGCGATCAAAGTCCACGAATGCTGCCTGAGAGAACGAAAACGTACCGTTCGGGTTGACTAGCAGGTGTTCAGTTGGGGGGGCTATGTAAGCTATCCCCGGTTGTATTGACTCTCCGGCTTCAGGCAGTTTGAGGGGTAAGGTTGTGGAATGGTTCACTACGTCACTGATCCAATTGGCAGAGGATTGAGAGTCTAGGTGTTGCACCACGACAAGCGCTGCCGGGAAATCCTCTGGTAAGGCAGCCAGGATATGGCTTAGAACCCTCAGTCCACCAGTTTTTGCTACCAGTACCACTAGTTTGAAAGTTTTTAGCTCGTTCTCCTGGTTTGGGTTGGAGTCTTGGGTAGCTGCGGCAGATGCTGGTGTAGTCGGAAATTGCCCTTGAAAAAGTGCTTGCCGAATGATGTCAGCACGCTGTCGGGCTTCCTGCGCTTTTGCTTCAAAACGTTGGGCTGAAATAAGACGATTGTTATTGCGGGCGTTGGCTGCCATCTGACTCATCAGTTCTCCACGCTCCTCTAAAGAACGGATTGCCGTCCACAGCGCCTGCTCCTGAGTCTCAGATTGCCCTGCTACCAAACTACCTGCTGACCAAGCATGACCCACGCGACAACGGTATTTGAGCAAACCTTTGTCGTTCTGATAGTACAGCATACCGCCGCAGTCGGGACAAGCTAAGCTTGCAGGTATTCCCAGATCACGCTCTCGCATAGCCGCCCCATTGAATTCCACCACATCAGGTTCTATCTCTGTCTCGTTCTGATTAGACATGGTTGTTGCTCCTTCCTCCGTTACCGATTCATGGGCTAGACGAACTAAAGCGGAGGCTATTGACGACAAGGGCAGAATATGGTCAACATCTACGTGTTTAATCGCGCTCTTGGGCATTCCCGAAAACAGGGCATCATTGGGATCTTGAACAATCGCCACACCGCCAAAACGTTTCACATCCACAAGCCCTACAGTACCATCGTCGAGCGTACCCGATAACACCACACCAACGACTCGGCATCCATACGCCTTTGCTGCCGTGCGAAACAAAGGATCAACCGCCGGACGACAGCCGTTCTCCTTCGGACCGTATACTAGGCGGACATAGCCGCGTTTGACTAGCAGGTGGTAGTCCGGAGGGGCTACATAGATGCGCCCTTGCACAATCTCTTCATGCTCTGTAGCATGAGCCACTGGTAAGGGACTTCTTCGGTTCAAAATATTCGGCAGAAAGCTTTTAACGTGGCGTGAAACATGAGTGACAATGAAAATCGCAGCGGGTAGGTTTTCCGGCAAAGCAGCAACCAGTTGCTTGAGCGCTTCTACCCCGCCGGCGGAGGCTCCAACAACGATGATGTCATGACCTGGCATTTATTTTTTCTTCTAGAAGGTGGGGGGAATATTTATTTGATCAATGCGAGATGATAACCCTTGTTGATATTTTCTACTACTGTTAAGGAGAATAACAAACTATTCTGGGTCTTCCGGACTTAGTGGGCTAAACTATCAGCTTTAATGAACCAGGAAGCTTACCACACAAGGACTGCCGCTTTTCATCGCCTCAAAACTCTCTTGAAATCCGGGTAAAATTGGTTAAAGCTATTGCTGTCCCATATTCCGGCAAATCCAACTAACAATTTAGCACACTAACTACGGAAGACCCGATCATGCTTGGCAACTCATCGCCTATGTCACAATGAGAAAATGGGAAACCAACATTCTTTATAATCGGGACGAACTGGCGATGGTAGCTATTCACCAGAGAGATGAACCCCAAATTTACGATGCCTATACCATAAAACCGTTAGAGCTATCTCGCTCTACCAACGGTGTGTATCAGCATTCCAAATGGCATAGCGAGGGAGACAGATTCTACGACTTGGGGCATTATCAGGAAAGTATTCAGTGTTACGAACGTGCTTTAACAAATAAGTCTGATGAATACCTTGCCTGGAATAAACTCGGCTTGGCATACTTAGCCCTGGGGGAACATCAGCAGGCATTATCTAACTTTGATCAAGCTATAGAGATTAACCCAGATAGTTATATTGCTTGGTATAACAAAGGAAATGTTCTCCGAGAATTAAACTATAAAAATGATGCTATTGTCAGTTATGATCAGGCTTTGGAATGCAAACCTGAACGCAATAAAGATTGGATTTTGCATAACCGAGGCATTGTTTTACATGACTTGGGTCGCCTTGAAGACGCGGTTATAAGCTATAACCAGGCTGTAGACGTTAATCCAAATAATTTTCAGGCATGGACGAATCGAGGTGCTGTTCTATCTCAGCTAGGTCGCTATCTAGAGGCAATAGATAGTTATGAACACGCTTTAAATATTCAAGAAAATGAAGTTATAATTTTGGCTAATCTGGCGATAGTTTATGGGGAATGTGGCAACATTGAAGCGGCAATTGAAAGTTTTAACAAAGCAATAGAGTTAGAACCCAAAAATTATAAATTGTGGAATGATCAAGGTGTAATATTTTATGACATGGGTCGGTATAAAGATGCACTTTCCAGCTTTGAACGGGCGCTGGCACTCCAACCCAATAATGCTCAGTATTGGTTTAATCGTGGCAATGCACTGCGCGAACTAGGACAGCTTGAGAATGCATTGGCTAGCTACAACACAGTTTTATTAATCGACAAAAATTATCCTGAAGCTGAAGCGATGCGTGACCAAGTTCTACAGGAGATTAAACACCAGAATAACCTACTGCTGATACCCAACCCAAAACCGTTACGACCCTTTGGCTTGTGTGCGGGAGAGTTCACTGTACCCGATGATTTTGATGATTCTCTACCCGAAGATATTTTGAGTGCTTTTGAAAGCTAATGAAACTTTTGCTTGACACTCATATCTTTTTGTGGTTTATCAGTGGCAATCCTAAACTATCAACACCTGTTTTAAATGCTATTCGTGATCCCAATAACGAGGTCTATCTGAGTGTTGTTTCAATTTGGGAGTCTATTGTCAAGTATCAGCTAAACAAGCTACCTCTGCCGCAGTCCCCCGAAATCTATTTACCCCAACAGCGGGTTCGCCATCAAATTGCTAGCCTGAGTCTCGATGAGGATAGTGTTGCTCAACTTATCAAGCTGCCTTTATTTCACCGTGATCCCTTTGATAGAATGCTTATCTGTCAGGCTTTGCACCATCGTTTAACCATTGCCACCGTCGATCAAAAGATTCGTGCCTACTCAATCAGTGTTATTTAATCAGGTCTATCACCCTTGCTCACCCTATATTAAATTAGCTGACTGAAGATGAATGGCGCTGACTTAAGGCTGGTGGGCAATGCCCACCCTACGCTATCTCAAGGGTTTTGGCGATCATAAAATGCTTATTTCAGTGCCATTGGACTGAGGATAGTACAAGATCACAGAAGCTGCCCCAATCATCGGGCAAGAGGCTGACGTTGATACCGATGTCCCGGATAATCGAGATAAGGCATCGAATCCTACCTATTAAACACTTCTAGCATTCTCTATCCAGGTTACCAATCCTCATGACTGCTTCCACTCCCCGTTTCCCCGATATCCAAAACCACTGGGCGCGTTCATTCATCGAAGGGTTAGCCCAGGCGGGTATGATTAGTGGCTTTCCCGATGGGCGTTTTCGTCCTAATGCTCCCATGAGTCGGGCGCAGTTTGCGGCGTTGTTGCAGAATGCTTTTTCTAAACCGAGTAAACGCCCGAATGTTCCGTTTGTGGATGTTCCTAGCAAACATTGGGCAACGGGGGCGATTGCTAAGGCGTATCAAACGGGGTTTATGTCGGGGTATCCGGGAAATCGGTTTCGCCCAGAGGCGAGTATTTCTAGAGTGGAAGTGTTGGTATCTCTGATAACGGGATTGGAGATAAGTACCAGTGGATTAGCGGAGGTGAAAGCTGCCCTACCGGAACTCTATCAAGATTTTAGTGACATTCCCAGCTATGCTATTGATCGGATTGCGATCGCAACCAATACCGGGATGGTGGTGAATTATCCCCAGCTTAAACGCTTGAACCCCCTCAAAGCCGCTACTCGTGCGGATGTTGCGGCGTTTATTTACCAGGCGTTAGTCTATACGGGTGAACTCGACGCTATTGGTTCAGACTATATTATCGTGCGCCAGAAAACCTTAAAACTGAGCCATCAACGGGAGTTTCGCGGGGTGTGGGTGGCGACTATCTGGAACATTGATTGGCCCCCCCAACGGGGATTGTCGGTTGCCCAACAGCAACGGGAATTGTTACAAATTGTTGACCGCATGGCTGAACTTCAGTTAAATGCGTTAATCTTACAAGTTCGACCGACTGGTGATGCGTTTTATGCCTCCCCGTTAGAACCCTGGAGTGAATGGATCACTGGCATACAAGGTCAAGCTCCCGATCCTTATTATGACCCCTTAGAGTTTGCGATCGCGGCTTGTCATCAGCGCAATATTGAACTCCACGCCTGGTTTAACCCCTACCGCGCCAAAACCTCTTCCCAAAATTCCACCAGTGTCGCCCCTCACATTAGCGTCACCCATCCCGAATACGTGTATAAATATGGTAATCAACAGTGGATGGACCCTGGGGTAAAAGTAGTTCAAGATTTAACCTATAACGTCATTATGGATGTGGTGCGGCGCTATGACGTTGATGGCATTCATTTGGATGATTATTTTTATCCCTATCCCATCGCGGGTGAAGCGTTTCCCGATGATAAAACCTATAAGGCTTATCAAGCTGAGGGCGGCACTCTTAGCTTAAATGATTGGCGGCGGGACAATGTAAATCAAATGGTGCAACGCCTTTATAACGGAATTCGGGCAACTAAGAAATATGTTAAATTTGGCATTAGTCCCTTTGGCATTTATCGTCCCGGACAACCGCCTCAAATTAAAGGCTTAGATCAATATGAATCCCTGTATGCTGACCCGAAAAAATGGTTAGAAGCAGGATGGATTGATTATATCGCCCCGCAATTGTACTGGCGTATTGACCCCCCAGCCCAAAGTTATCCCGTTCTCCTGCAATGGTGGACAGACAATAATCCCAAACAGCGCCATATTTATCCTGGAAATCGGTTAAGTATGTTGGATGATCAAGATTGGTCATTTTTGGAATATGAACGACAGGTTGATATTACCCGCAACCTTGCCCCCCAACTCTCCCTGGGCAATATTTTTTATAATATGAAAATATTTAATGAAAATCGTTTGGGAGTGGTTGAAAAGTTCCAATCCTCTGTTTATAATCAACCCGCATTATCTCCAACCATGTCGTGGCTGAGTGATACACCGCCAGCGATTCCGGTTCGGGTGAGAGTGATTGGAAATAAGTTGATCTGGAGTCCAGCCGTTAATGCCAAGATTCGTTCTTGGACGCTATATCAGCAGCAAGGTGAGAGTTGGAAACTACACAAAATTTTACCCGAGGAGATAACCGAGGCAGAATTAGCACCGGGAACCTATGCCGTGTGTGCTGTAGACAGACTGGCGAATGAAAGTTTAGGCGTTGTAGCATCTATTCAATAATGCCTTTGAGATGTGCAAATCAGGGTAGACAAAGGGAACGGGGAACAGGGAACAGGGAACAGAGAATACATAATTTAAATGCACATCAGTTTATTCGTGATATACCGTAGGGTGGGCAGTGCCCACCAGCCTTAAGTCTGTGCCATTCGACTTAAGCATTTAGCCAGGAATTAGAATCCCTGGCGGGAAGAAAGCGAGAGGTGTTATGACTTTGTACAGATGTTATAACTGCTATTACTAGACTGATAATATTGGGTAAAGCTCATGAATACTGTAACCTTAAATTTAGACACCATTCCCTTAACCGACGAACAGTTCTATCAATTATGTCAAAATAATCGCGAGTTTAACTTTGAAACGACGGCGCAGGGAGAATTAATTATCATGCCACCCGTTGGCGGAGAAAGTGGAAATCGAGAATCTGAACTGATTGCAGATTTAGTCATCTGGAATCGGCAAACTGCTTTGGGTTATACCTTCAGTTCCTCCACAATATTTAAGTTACCCAATGGTGCGAAACGTTCCCCAGATGCGGCTTGGATTCGCCGAGAACGCTGGGAAGCGCTCCCCCCTGAACAACGACGCAAATTTCCCCCAATTGCACCGGATTTTGTCATCGAATTAAGGTCAGCCACAGACGATTTGCAACCGTTGCGTGACAAAATGCAAGAATACATGGATGCTGGCGTGCAATTGGCATGGTTAATTAATCCCCAACAGCAGCAAGTGGAAATTTATCGTCAGGGACAGCCAGTAGAACTACGAAATCTGCCGACAGAATTATCAGGTGAAACCCTATTACCGGAATTTAGCTTAACTTTATCTGCCTATTTATAAAGCTATGTAAGTTTAAAGCTAATTGAAGCTAGGGTAAAAACATGAATACTGTAACCTTAAAATTAGATACAATTCCCTTAACCGACGAACAGTTCTATCAATTATGTCAAAATAATCGCGAGTTTAACTTTGAAACGACGGCGCAGGGGGAATTAATTATCATGCCACCCGTTGGCGGAGAAAGTGGAAATCGAGAAGCTGAATTAATTATCGATTTGGGAATCTGGAACAGACAAACTAACCTGGGTTATACCTTCAGTTCCTCCACAATCTTTAAGTTGCCTAATGGCGCTAAACGTTCCCCAGATGCGGCTTGGATTCGCCAAGAACGCTGGGAAGCGCTCCCCCCTGAACAACGACGCAAATTTCCCCCAATTGCACCGGATTTTGTTATCGAATTAAGGTCAGCTACAGACGATTTACAACCCTTACGTGACAAGATGCAAGAATACATGGATGCTGGCGTGCAATTGGCATGGTTAATTAATCCCCAACAGCAGCAAGTGGAAATTTATCGCCAGGGACAGCCAGTAGAACTGCGAAATTTGCCGACAGAATTATCAGGTGAAACCCTATTACCGGGATTTATCTTGAGTTTATCGGCGTATCCAGAGGATGCACTTGGTTAAGCCGATGAGCTAAACTGCCATGCATTTCAATCAGGTATTCCTAGCGAGCAATATGCAAAGCCTGCGGCATGGCTTCGCTAAACGCACTACAAGGATGAGAGCCATTGTTGACCCTGAACCTTATTGTTTATCCTCTGGCTTCTGCTCCTTGGCTTTTACTCTCTTCCTTACTTTACTCGGCTTCGGCTTTTTGGCTTCTACCTTCTGCTCGTCGGTAGTCGGCTTTGGCTCTTTGGCTTCCACCTTCTGCTCGTCGGTAGTCGGCTTTGGCTCTTTGGCTTCTGGCTTCGGCTTTTTGACCTCTGGCTTCTGCCGTTTTATCGTCGGCTTCTGCTCTTTGCCTTCTGACTGCTGTTCTTTACCTTCTGGCTTCTCCCTTCCCTTAGTCGGCTTCTGCTTTGACTTATTTTGCCGTTTCTCCTGCTGTACGGCTGTCTTGTCAGCCTTCGACGCCTTCAAAAACTTAGGTGCTTTATCCAAGGGTGGTGCTAACAGAGCATCAAACTCAAAAAGATTGCGAGTGGGCAAAAATTTAGCCTTGACTTGAATAAATGCCGGATGTCCTTGCTCCTCTTTGGGAGTTTTGGGATTGAATCGGAATGGCTTAACTGGAGAATCTTTCCACATCAACGGGAGGTGAGACGCCTTCATAAATCTCACCTTTTGCGCTGGTTCAGCTTGCTTGATATAATCTAAGCGATCGCGATTGAAATTACGGAAAATCGAGACAACAGGTCCTCGACAAACAGGTATAAATTGCCACAAGCCACGTAGCTGAAACTCAAAATCTTCCAATTGTGCCGCAACACCATCAGGTTCTCCTTTCGAGAATCCGACCAACTGAAAGGAAATCTGATGCGACTTAGTGCGTTGAGGAAAGTGGGTCACTCTGGGGTAAACGATTAATCGTTGAGTCGCTTCGCCAGTGTTTTTGATTTCTAGTTTCAGAGCGTTGAAAGCCTTGCGTAATCGAGAGGTATAAAACAATGGATAGTCTCGACCCGCCATAGTAAGCATAGCCCGCCCCTCGTCTGACCAGCTCACATCACCGACGACGATTCCAATCGCTTGGAAGATAATTCCATCATTTTCTGATTCCTTTGTTTCTTCCTCAGGAGTGTCAGATGTTTCGGGAGTGTCAGATGTATCAGATGTATCAGATGTTTCAGGTGGTTCAGGTGTTTCTGGCTTTTTAGGTGGTTCAGGTGTGTCAGGTGTGTCAGGTGTTGCTGTCGTCTGTTCGAGTTCTGGCTCTGTCATCATGGCTGCTGCTGACTTTTTCGTTCAGGGTAGCATTAGAAGCTATATTCCGTCGCCAATTGCGGTACGTTGGTTCAATTACAACCAACTGAAATTCTTATCCCGTCGTGTTTGGACGCCTGTAAGCGGTTTGCTGAGGGCGTTGAATCTCTGGCGAATTATGGCAATTAGTATGGCTGCGGTTTCCAGAATGCAATTTATGTTTGATTTACCCATTGTACTATGGCTTGGGTTAACCCTTCTAAGGTATACTCTTGAGCCTCTACATCCACTCGCCCTAAGAGTTGTTGACAGGTTTTAGACGTTTGTGGACCAATGGAGGCAATACAGACATTTTCCAAAAGCGAGAGTGGATGATTACTGTTTTTGTCCAAAAGCTTCCTAAAATTTTTGACGGTTTTAGAACTGGCAAAGGTAATAATATTGACGGTATGATTTTGCAACGCTGCCGAAGCTGGGGGTTCTATTTCCCCTGGACAGGTTGACTGATAGGCTGGCACTTCCACAATAGTAGCACCCTGGGCAGTTAAGTCTTTGACTAAAACCTCTCGTCCCCCAGTTTCTACACGCGGGAAGAGGAGAGTTTGTTCCGCCAGAGGTTCAGGAAAATGTTCAACTAGAGAATCGGCGACAAAATCTGGGGGAATAAAATCTGGATGTAATCCCCGTTCCTTTAAACTAGCCGCCGTTTTTTTGCCCACAACAGCAATTTTGACTCCGGATAACGCACGGCTGTCTTTTCCTAGTGTCAGCAATCGTTCAAAAAAGTACTTGACGCCGTTGCTTGAGGTGAGAATTAACCAATCAAAATCGGATAAATTAGTAATGGCTTGATCTAAGGCGTCCCAACTCGACGGCGGTGTAATCACCAAGGCAGGCATTTCAATCACCGTTGCGCCTTCTTTCTCCAACAAGTCTCGAAATGTACTCGACTGTTGCGCCGAACGAGTGACTAAGATTGTTTGACCCTGAAGCATCTGCGGCAAACCACGTCTATTGATGTCCTCGCCTATTGTCTCGTGTTTTGGGGTAAACTCAACGGGTAACTGTTGGTGCGATCGCAGATAATCTCGTAATCCTACCACTTCCCCTACGACAATCACCACCGGAGACAGGGAGACACCCGCTGTTTGCTTAACAATACTGGAGAGGGTTCCCACCCAAACCTGTTGCTGAGTCTGCCCACAAGCCCGAATCACCGCCACAGGGGTTTGATAGGATTTGCCATAACGCTGTAACTGCTGAACGATTGTGGCTAAATGACGCCCACCCATTAAAATAGCCAGAGTATCGATTCGCGCCAATGCTTCCCAGTCTAGGGCTTCGGGTTGATGCGCTGTCAGGACAGTAAAACAGCGACTCAAAACCGCATCAGTCAGGGGAATATTTGCCAGTAACGGTGCAGCTAGGGCAGAGGAAATCCCCGGTACGACTTCAAAGGCACAATCGGCATCGGTTAACGCTTGAATTTCAGATGTAGCCCGACCAAAGATAAAGGGATCACCACTTTTTAAACGGGCGATTTGCTTTCCTTGTTGGCATTGTTCAACCAACAATTGATTAATCGTTGCTTGTGGAGTTGAGGGACGCCCGCCCCGCTTTCCCACATCAAACTGGCGGCAATTTGCGGGGACTAATTGTAAAAGTTGGGTGTCTACTAAAGCGTCATAGACTAATACCTCCGCTTGATGGAGAATCTGTTGACCGCGTAGGGTGAGGTATGCCATACTTCCGGGTCCAGCACCGACGAGATACACTTTACCCAAAGGGCGTCGAGAACGCCCACGTCTAGAAGAATCAGGATAAAACCTGTCTGCTGCCTGTTGATTGTTGATTCTGGATTCTTGATTGGGGTGAACCATTCTCCAATTTTAAACTGTTTTCGCAAACACATCCTCCTGAGGATATATTCTATTTCTAAGCTAGGTAATAAAAAATTAAAAAATTATATATATGAGCAGAGTGTCTTCCGGTGAATCTGAGTGGTAAAATAGACTGTCGAACGAAAAGGAAACCAATTTTATGCAATTTATTCGAGAAAAACTCTTTTCTGCACGTCCAGTGCGTTTTCTCATTGCCGCTTCGCTGTGTACAGTTTTGTTGTTGTCCAATGCTTTGCCAGCGGCGGCTGTCGGTGGATCTGACAAAGGTAGCACCACCCTAGACGAAATTGTTGAGAAAGCTGAGCAAGTCGTGAAACAAGAACCGCGTTCGATGCAACAGGTGCAAGCGGAGGCGAATAACAGTACGAATACTGTTCAAGGTTCAGCAAATAAAGAAAAAATGAAGCAAGCAGAAAATTCTAAGTCAGGACCCCCCATGGCAGAAGATGTTAACGAAGCGGTCAAAGATCTCAAAGATGCTGATTATGATTAGCCCCTTTTGAGGAGGCGATTGAAATCGCTGCTACACAAATGTAGGCGAAGGCTTCCCGAAGGGTAGTCCGCCTGCGCGGACTCATGGGCTGTCCATTTATAGCAATCCTATTTGAGTCGTGTCCAAAAATCGTGTGTCATGGAGAATGGGCAATGGGAAAGAGTTTCAAAGCTTTTTTCTATTTTTTGATTTTTCACACCCTATAGCGCTACGCGCCAGGCAATAGGCAATAGGCAATAGGCAATAGTAAAGAAAAAAGCTTACTAAATTAGGGGATTGAGCGATTTTGAATTTTTCTTAATTTGTCCTAACGTGTCTGCGTAGTGCTATATTTAGGATTGCTATAGCTTTGAGTAGTTGATAAAATTCCAACAATACAGCAGATTTCAGGTTAAGCAAGATCCCCGACTTCTCTAAGAAGTCGGGGATCTGTCTGTGTACCTTACTTACTTGAAAAGCGCTGTAAGCTGTCATGCATTTAAATGAGGAATGGGTAGCGAGGAGGAAGGAAAACCGAGAACGTTTACAGATTATCAGGAACAGCCCCTATATATAGCATTTGTAAATGAGTTGTAAACCTAGGAGGTCTTTTCTTAGATTACTTAAAAACCCTGTATCTTTTTCCCCTATTGCCTATTGCCCATTGCCCATTGCCCATTGCCTTTTTACCGGGGTCTTGTGTTCACGACCCAAATAAAAACGCTATATGAGCGCACATTTTCCCATTCTGAAATAATACTATCAAAAACTAATCGAATTGTCTAGATTTTTTTCAAAAATGCTGAAATCCTCGACTTAGGGTTAATAATTCATCCGCATACTTTCCTGTACTATCTGTGAGACAAACCTCCGTACCGGATGTAATGGAACCAATAATTGCTGATCCGGCTGCCAATTTTTCGACAAATACCTGAGCCAATGGTTCAGACAAACATAACACCAGTTCAAAGTCTTCACCCCCATACAAAACCCAATCCCAAACTTGTTCTGGGGAAGCAAGCTGAGGTAATACGGAGGGGAGAGGAATCGCATCCCATTCCACCACAGCCCCCACCCCACTCGCTCGACAGATTTGGGCGATCGCATCCGCTAGTCCATCGCTGCTATCCATTGCGGTTAGGGGGATTGGAGATTGGGAGGCTAGACTTTCCCAGAGTTGAGGTAAGATATCTAGTCTTGGTTTAGGGCGTTGGTGGGCTTGAATCAGACGCGATCGCTCTTTTTCACTCAAGTCTTTGCCGAATTCCGGATTAAGTAACAATTCCAACCCAACTCGTGATGCACCATGAACTCCTGTCACCATGATCGCATCACCGACTCTAGCATTAGAACGCCGCATGACGCGCTGGGGTAAGACTTGACCAAATGCGGTAATTGATACCGTAATCACCGGAGACTGACAAACATCACCCCCGACAATGGGCGTATTATTATACGGCTGTAAACACTCAGACATACCTTGATAGAGTCGTTCAACCCAACTCACCGCCAAATCACCCGGAAGACTCAAGCCAACCGTGATCCCTAGAGGCGATGAACCCATTGCTGCTAAATCCGATAAATTTGCCGCCACAGCACGCCAACCCACATCTTCAGCCGACGTCGTGCGATCGCTAAAATGAATTCCATCTACTAAAACATCGGTTGTCACCACTAATAATTGCCCCGGTTCTGGATTTGGCATAATCGCCGCATCATCACCCACAATATCTGAGGGACAAAAACGCTGTAATCGTTTTAAAACACCCTGTTCTCCAATATCTCTAATAACATCATTGCTCATTTGTCAATTTATGGGTTTCATTATTCATTCATTACGTCGATGCAGTTTCGGAAAGCGATAGTAGGTATCCCCATCCGCATCAACTTCTGGGATAGCATTAAACATCTGAACTTGGTGTTCCAAATACTGCTGGGCGATTTCGGGTTCAACCCTAGCAGTTGCAGCCAACTGAATCAGAGAAATACAGCTATTTTCCGTTTCTAATAACTGATAAAACGTTTCCTCTAACTGCTTTTGTTGACTTCGGGTGGCTCTTTGCAAGAACAAGATGCCCAAAACACCTAAAGTGATCACCAATAGCAAGTCAATAATTGGCATATTCAGGGAACAGAGAATAGGGGACAGGAAACAAACCGATGATCCTTACAGTACAAGCGATGGTGCAGGCTCCCTCGTGATTTATCCGAGGGATGAAACCGAATTTCGACAAGCTCAATTGCCGCAAGGCGTCCAGCCTAGCCACTTGAGTTGCGAGTATATTTTTTCTAAGCCTCCTCAATTAATAGTGTATTATAATGTTAGCAAACATTGTATATTGTCGAGCAAGTGTTTAATTTGATTTACGAGTTTAAGCTAAAACCAACTACCGCTCAAGTCGCCACTTTTGCTGAGTGGCTAGAACAATGTCGTCGAGTCTATAACTATGCCCTTTGTGAGCGGAAAGATTGGGCAAATTCCCGTAAGTCTCCACTAAACGCTTGTTCGATTAAATACGAGTACATTATACCAGCGGATGCACCAGC
>NZ_JAVJTO010000066.1:0-15623 GCF_040220235.1 Coleofasciculus sp. B1-GNL1-01 | reverse complement strand
AAACTCTTAAGTAGCAAAGGCTCCAACAGAATCAAAAGCTTGTTTTATTAGAATTGCTTTTTTTAATCTCCATGATTCTTGCGTAGCAAGGATTATGGAGATTATTTTTTAGTAATTTATCATAGCTAGTCTGAAAGAGCCAAATTAATAAACTCAAAGTTCCCCTTTTTAAGGGGGATTTAGGGGGATCTAAACTGAACAGAGAAATCCATAAACTGATGTGAAATAATCGCTACTTGAGAAGAGATCCCCCCTAGCCCCCCTTCAAAAGGGGGGAACTGGAATCCCCTTCAAAAGGAGGGAACTGGAATCCCCTTCAAAAGGAGGGAACTGGAATCCCCTTCAAAAGGAGGAAACTGGAATCCCCTTCAAAAGGAGGAAACTGGAATCCCCTTCAAAAGGAGGGAACCGGATCAATTTTCCCCAATCACCGCTTGTGCGGCGGTTGTCGTATAGGAATCTCAACCACAAACTCAGCCCCTTGGTCAGGGGTCGAATTACACCACAGTTTACCGCCATGCTTTTCAACAACAATTTGGTAACTAACCGCCAACCCTAAACCCGTCCCTAAACCTACAGGTTTTGTAGTAAAAAAGGGATCAAATAGCCGTTTTTTGGTCTGCGGACTCATCCCGATTCCATTATCCGCAATGCGGATAAAAACACAAGGATTGTCCGGTTGAGAATTATCCATTTTTCCGCTAGAGCCTTCCTCGGTTAAACCATCCGTTATTGAGGGGTGTGCGGAGTCCGTTTGACTAAGACCTGTACGAATCGTAATCGTTGGTGAAAATAAGACAGTATCCTGGGAAAACTCCGCCTCCCTTTGAGACGAATCAAAATTTTCCTTGTCCTCGAGCGCGTCAATCGCATTCGTCAAAATATTCATGAACACTTGATTTAACTGTCCGGGCCAACAATCGACTGGAGGTAAATTTTCATATTCTTTAATCACACAGATTTCTTCTGCTCCCGGATTCCCCTTGAGTCGATATTGCAAAATCATCAAAGCACTTTCAATACCCGAATGAATGTCTATTGTCTTGCGCCCTGACTCGTCTAAACGAGAAAACGTCCGCAACGATTGCACAATTTCCCGAATCCGTTCAGCGCCAACTTTCATCGAATATTGAAGTTTGGCGAAGTCGGTTAAGATAAAGTCCAAATCAATGCTATCCATCCGCTCTTTAATCACAGAGGGAGGATTAGGATAAGCGGTGCGGTAAAGTTGCACTAGGGCGATGAGGTCTTGATAATATTCTTGGGCATAAATCAGATTGCCGTAAATAAAATTGACCGGATTGTTAATTTCGTGAGCAATACCTGCCACGAGTTGACCCAAACTGGACATTTTTTCGCTTTGGATCAACTGAGATTGGGTGCGCTGCAAATCGTGGAGTGCTTTGGATAATTGGGCGGCTTGTTTGCGGGCGTGTTCTGTGGCTCGACAGTTAGCGGCGTAAAGTTCAGCCTGTTGGAGCGCCATGAGCAGTTGACTAATCACCGCTTGCAGGAGTTCAACTTCGCTATCTGTCCAAGGGCGAGTTGCCTGAGTGTGGCTGCAACTAATGATCCCGGTAATTCCGGACGGGGTTTCCAGGGGGATAAGCAAGAGAGACTGATAGTCGAGCGATCGCATAAATTCCTGCAATAATGGATCGCTCACCGTTTCAACGGTATCAACCCGTACAATGTCCAGATGTAATATCTGCTGGGTGAGAACGGCGTTGGTATCCGCCCAATAGCAGTCTGTCAAATCGGGAAGCTGAGACTCTCGATCTTCTGTGACAACTTTCCAATAAGCTGGCGTTTGCTCAGTATGATATCGGATAAACTGACAGCGATCGATTCGCAATAGCTGGCGGATTTCCAGTACCGTTGTTTCCAGAATCGTATCTACGTCTAAACTATTGCGGATTTGCGTCGAGAGGCGATTGAGCAAGGCTTCGCGGTGAGCTTTTTCGCGCCAGGTTTCTTCTGGCTGCAACGCCGATTCAGCCGTTTGACGAGCGCTCATATCTTGAACGACGAGCAAAAAGTATTTCGGATCTCCTTGAGGCGTTCGCACTAAGGATAGGGTAATTTGCACCCAGACAATGCTGCCATCTCGGTGTCGGTAGCGTTTTTGTTGGCAGTGACAGTCTAGAGTCCCCGCTAAGAGTAACTCCATTATCGCGCGATCGCTTGCCCAGTCATCAGGATGGGTTAGGTCTTGCCAGGTGCAGGTGAGAACTTGATCACGGGTATAACCAACAATCTCACAAAATTTGGGGTTGACCTGAATGACTTTGCCATCCGTCGATACGTGTTTGATGCCAACTGTCGCTTGCTCAAAGCTAGCGCGGAAGCGGTCTTCACATTCATTTAGCTGTGCCTCGACAGGTCTGGGTGGAGTGTCCACAACAGAGGTTCTAGCTGTATTGGGTCGGGTGGGATTGGAATGAAACAAGGGTTTTGAGTTAACGCTAAACTCAGTTAATGTGCCGTCAGGTTTTTGAATGCTCATGATAACATTCAGAAGATGGAAACGTTTTCGATTAAACCTGTACAGGTGTAGGAGAGCAGGGGGCAGGGGAGCAAAGAGGCAGGGGAGCAGGGGAACAGAGCGGCAGGGAGAGGATGTTAACGCTTGTACTCTAATATAAATCTTTCTTTATATTTGTTTAGATTATTTAGTCCAGTAATCACCCTCCATAATATCCGGTACGATATTACACTTTTTCATAGCCGCCATTCACCAAGCTCCTATTTTTCCAGATAAACATCAACCCATGATCCAAACTCCTACTAACTGGTCTAACCTGCTGCAACAGATCCTCGACGGACAATCATTATCCCGTGACCAAGCCTCACAACTGATGCAGGGATGGCTCAACGAGGACATTCCGCCAGTGTTATCGGGGGCAATTCTGGCTGCGATTCAGGCAAAAGGCGTCTCTCCATCCGAATTGGCAGGAATGGCTCAAGTCTTGCAGGAGCAATCCTTACAGCAGGACGCCATTGACCATAAAACACCAATTATTGATACCTGTGGCACAGGCGGCGATGGTGCATCCACTTTTAATATATCGACGGCTGTAGCTTTTGTCGCGGCGGCGGCGGGTGTACGGGTTGCCAAACATGGGAACCGTTCAGCCTCCTCGAAAGTGGGTTCAGCCGATGTTTTAGAGGCGTTGGGCGTCAATTTATCTGCCCCACCAGAAAAAGTCCAGTCCGCCTTGGATGAGGTGGGAGTCACGTTTCTGTTTGCCCGGGGATGGCACCCCGCCATGAAAGCGGTAGCCCCATTGCGACAAACCCTGAAGGTGCGGACGGTATTTAATCTGTTAGGACCTCTAGTCAATCCATTGCGCCCCACAGGTCAAGTGATTGGCGTATTTGACGCTAACGTCGTATCAACAGTTGCCCATGCGTTAAAACAAATGGGAATTGATCAGGGAATTGTCCTACATGGACGAGAAAACCTAGATGAAGCGGGATTGGCTGACGAAACCGACTTGGCACTTTTATCTGATGGTGGGGTGCGACTGTCTACGCTGAATCCGCAACAGTTGGGCTTAACATCAGCACCAACAGGGGCGTTGCGTGGCGGCGATGTGGCGGACAATGTGGACATTTTAACGAATGTTTTACAGGGGAAAGGAACTGCTGCCCAACAGGATGTGGTGGCGTTAAATACTTCCTTAGCGCTGCAAGTGGCTGGGGTTGTGGCGTTGGAGGATCACCAAGCTGGAATTGAACAGGCAAAGGATATTCTCAAAAGTGGGGCGGCTTGGTCGAAATTGGAACAGCTTATTCAATTCTTGAAGAATTAGGGTAAGTGGTTAACGCATTTCCTTGCCCTTGCCATAATGGGTAAATTGCACAGTTGATCAAGCTATTTGCTGGTGCGGTTATTCTGCTGTAGGGGCGACCCGCTTGCATTAATTAACAATGGTGTCCACTCAATTTGTTCGGGTCGCCCTTGACTCAAATTGTTACCGTGAATAGGCTTGCATCCCTGACTACGAACGATAGAGCGATCGCGATGAGCCATATCACGTTCAAGACTGTTAATTATAAAGAATATTCCGCCGCTATTCAAGGGGTGAGACGCTCGGTTTTTCACATTGAACAAGGTGTTGATCCAGCCTTAGATTTGGATGGCAAAGATGAAACCGCCGATCATATTCTGGCGTATGTCGAGAATCAGCCTGTGGGAACCGTCAGGGTAAGATATCTGGATCATCAAACCGCTAAAATTGAACGCCTCGCTGTTTTGCCAGAGTTCCGAGGACGAGGAATCGGTAAGCTATTGATGGAAAAAGCTCTAGAAATTGCTGCCAACAAGCAAATCAATACAGTGGTTATTCACGCTCAAGATTATGTGAAATCTCTTTATCTAAAACTCGGCTTTGTATCCGAAGGAGAAAAGTTTTATGAAGCAGGTATTGCTCATGTGAAGATGCTCAAATTCATTAAGTCATCCATTTAACATTAAAATTAAATTTTATTGTTTTATTGTGTCTATCTACCTTTATTTGGGATATCGTGGTCTACTAGACTCGCGTTAGTATGAAATATCTGAATTAACAATGGATGCCATCGTTTCAATATTTCTTGTGCCATTAGCACACGCTAATTGACCATTCTGATAATTTGGGATTGCAGGAGAGATAGTACCTGGATTGTCTGCTTGACATAAAATTGCAAATGTTGTTACTTCTATCATCGGTGCAGGTCTTGTATCAACAACAAATCCTACATAACTTCTCAAGTTATCCTGGCGAGATATTGAACCGCTATAGTATCAATGATTATCTTTATTTTGACATTCTATTGCTTTTTTTGACAATATATCTGTTTGATGAACAGAGTTTATTGGCTTTGTTTCGGATAAAGATAAGTTTACTTGTTCCTCTAAAGAGCGTTCTTTAAAACTTCCTGACATATATATATTGATGATAGTTTTATTATTGCTATCTGTGTTGTTTTTATCCATATATGATGGTATTCTCGACCTATTTTTTCCTATAACTCTTGGCTCAACTTCACTGTTTTGGGCATTAATTTCAGCACAATATGCCAATTCTTTAAGTAACTGCACATCAATTATGGGCGAAGCATAAATACTTAGAAAAGATTCGATTTCTTTGTCTGTTTTACTTTGTTGACTCGTCAAATAATTTGCGATAGGGAAATAAACACTCATCCCGCCAGCGACAACTGCAATCAAAACAGCAATAACACTAAAAACTACCCCCGGACTAATCGACGGCTGATTCGTCGAATTTTCAGGAGCAACCGCTGCTGTCAATGACTCTAACGCTTGACGAGCGCTACTAAATCGTTGTTCTGTGGCGGGGTCAATTAACTTTTCTAACCAATAGCTAAATCGGGGATTAAGGTTGACTCTATCAGTAAATTGTAAGCGTAAATTCTGCTGAGGTAAATCAGCCGGAGCTATCCCTGTAATTAAATGAATTAATGTAGCACCCAACGAATACAAATCAGACGCCGCCACTGCTCGTCCCCACAGTTGTTCGGGAGCCGCATAACCACTGGTTCCTACTACCGTAAACGTTGCCCCTTCTGCCTTGGCTCGGTCTTGTACTGCCCCAAAATCAACTAAATAAACCTGTCCTTGCTCATCTACAATTAAATTACTTGGCTTGATATCTCGATGCAGCACAGGTGGACTGAGTTCATGGAGATAGATGAGAATGGTTAAAATATCCGTGGCAATCTTTTGGGCTTCAGCTTCACTAAAATTATGACCTTGGTCTAACCGTTGGCGTAGAGATAAACCGGGAATATATTGTTGAACTAATCCAAACCAAGGCAACTCGGATTCGGTTTCTTCAATGGAAAAATAATCCCGATAACGAGGAATTTTTGGATGGTCTAAATGCTGCAAAATTTGGGCTTCTCGCTCAAATAGTCTGAACTCCTCCCACTGCATTTGGGGACTAAATGCCAAGAGTTTGATCACAACTAATTCCTGGGGTTGAGTTTCTAAGTCTTCAGCTAACCAGGTTTGACGCCCTGCATTTTGTCCTAACTGTTGTCTGAGTTGATACCGTCCGTTGATTATCTGTTGGGGATTCAGCATGATGTTATCCTTGATCATTTCATTCATTGAGCCAATCTTTGATTTCCTGAACTAACCAGTCTCGTTCAGGTTCGGTTAAGTCTTGCGCCACCGTACAACGAGTTGATTCAGTTTGAATCAAGATTTCTTGGAAGGGGATCGTTTTAATTGTTTCAATCTGGGAAATATCTAGAGTTTGAGCGTCATAACATAACCCTAGCCAAAAGCGTTGGATATTCAATCTATCTCGTTTTAAGTCAAGACGATGATGTCCAAACAGGAAAAAACTGACTGGATTTGAGAGGGTTGCCAGTTTGGGAAACCCTCGGATGAAAAGCCATCCGAATAAAACCGCGATCGCTAACCAAACAAAGAATGATGGATGACCCTGACTAAAGGTAGAAATGAGCGCCAAGAGTACGCATCCAATTCCAGCAAGTCCCACCGTTAAGCCCAACCCTAACCGAAAAATTAACGTAACGCCTAATTTTGCCAATTTCTGATCACCTCGTTCCGGTTCTAGATGCTTCAGAACCCGGAATTCAATTGTCCCCAACCAACCTAGAAGAATTGTCAGCGCTAGTAGTACAAAGAATAATGGATTTCCTTGACTAAATAATAGTTTAGAGTACCATAAAATCACGATCTCGGCAAGGGTTAGCACACCTAAAAACAGGGGGAAACCTTTCCGCAAAATTCGCCCTAACCCTAATTTTATCGCCGTTGTGAATAACCCGCCGCGTGCGGGAAATTGAATCCGAAACTGCTGGGGAGATTTTCTCCAGCGAATCCGTGAATGTAGAGGCTGACGGGTAGCAGGTGGGGAACTCTGGCGCACCCGATTCGATTTCAAGTCTTCTAACGCTTGACTCGCACTACTATAGCGTGGCTCTAATTCAGGTTCCGTTAAGGTTGCAATCCAGCGAACCAAAGTAGAATTGAGACTGGTGTACTGGCTAAATTGAATCCGCATTTGACGTTGGGGTAAATCCGCCGGAGCAACACCTGTAGCCAGATGAATTAAGGTTGCTCCCAAAGCGTATAAATCAGATGCAGGGACAGCTTTACCCCAAAACTGTTCTAAGGGCGCATAACCTGTCGTACCAACCACTGTAAAGGTTACGCCTTCAACCGCCGTCTGATCTTGCACTGCGCCAAAATCGACGAGATACACCTGTTCATCTTCTCCCCAAATCAGGTTACTGGGTTTAATATCCCGATGGAGAACGGGTGGATTTAAAGCGTGCAAATAACCGAGAATTTCCAGAACCTCTATCGCAATCTGGCGCACTTGAACTTCCGTAAAGCGTTTTCCTTGGTTTAGCCATTGTTGCAAGGAAGCACCGGGAATATAATCTTGGACGAGACCAAACCACGGTAAGCCGCCTCCTGATTGCTTATCCAGGGAAAAATAATCTCGATACCGGGAAATTCGAGGATGCTGTAACTGCTGGAGAACTTCAGCCTCGCGTTCAAAGAGTTTCAAGTCTTCCCACTGCATCTGAGGATTAAAAGCGAGGAGTTTGAGAATCACTGGCTGGCTGGGTTGCGCCGAGAGATCCATCGCCAACCAGGTTTGACGACTCGCATTCTGACCCAGCTTTTGTTGAAGCTGATAGCGCTGATGCATGACATCTGGGAGTTGTAGCATCCTCACACCTCGGTTACGATGGCAGCTTTCTCTCTAAGGTAACTTAAGAAACTCCGCTATAGTGAGTAGTTACTGGTTATTGGACAATGAACAATCAACCATGAACAACCGATTACAGTGGTGGAAAACGGGGAACCGCAAATATCTGGGTATTCTGGGACTGATTTGGCTAGCCAGCGCGTTGTGCGATCGCCTGTGGTTTGCGCTTGACAATTCTGTCCCAGCTTGGGATCAGGCGGATTATTTGACGGGTTCGTTAAATTATTGGCAAGCGTTGCAGCATCCGGAGTGGTTTTCTGGAGAATGGTGGACGAATTTATGGCAACTTTCGTCTAAGATACCGCCGTTTACTTATATCGCTACGGCGATTATTCAACAGTTTTTTGGTCGGGGAACGGATCAAGCGACGCTGGTTCTGTTACTCTTTCATGCTATTCTTTTGGGTTCCGTTTATGGCTTAGGTGTCCAACTTTTCAATCGTCGGGTTGGAGTATGGGCGGCTGGATTAACGGTGCTTTTACCGGGACTCTATCGTTATCGTTTAGAATTCCTGCTGGATTATCCGCTAACGGCTGTTGTTACCCTCAGTTTTTTCTGTCTCACAGTTTGGCGAAATCAAGGTTTAATATCATCAGTTAAATTTGATGGAGACAAGGGAAAAGGAAATGATGACTGTTTAGGCGGACATGATAATGTTCACAATAACGATGGCGTTGGGTTTCGTACCTCAACCCAACCTACAAAATTGATAGGCAGCCGATCGCTTCAATCTCTACTCTGGGCGATAATCTTTGGCTTATCCCTGGGATTAGCGCTCATGGTAAAGCAAACGGCGCTATTTTTTCTATTTATCCCGATTGTTTGGGTTATCGCGGGGACAATTCGACGGCGAAACTGGGGGCGATTTGCTCAGTTAATCGTGGGATTGTTGGTATCTGGGTTTATATTTTATCCCTGGTATCGCACCAACTGGCTACTTATTTTAACGTCTGGGAAACGAGCAACCTTAGATTCCGCGATCGCAGAGGGTGATCCGGCGCTGAATACTTTGGAGGCTTGGCTTTATTATGGGAAGATTTTACCGTATTTGGTGTCTTGGGTTTTGTTGCTTGTGCCGATTGTGGGTTTGATTCTTTATTGGCGCAAAAAAGAGAAGGTTTGGGGTAGACAAAGGGAGGATGTTTTTTCAACGCAGAGGGGCGCAGAGGTTAACGCAGAGGGGCGCAGAGGGTTTCAGAAACGATATGGGTTGGGTGGGTTACGTTGGTCTTTCGGTTGGCTGGCTGTGTTTTTGGTTGGGGGGTATTTACTGTGTTCTCTGAATGTAAATAAGGATGCTCGGTATATTTTGCCATTGTTGCCTGTATTTTCGTTAGTTTTAGCATCGGGTTTACTTGTCTGGCAAGGGGGTTGGGGTAAGTCTGTTCGCTGGGGTACGGTGGGGTTGGCGTCTGTGTTAATGGTGCTGAATTTGTTTCCTTTGGGCGGTGGTTTTTTAACTCAAGTTCTTGCGCCGCGTGTTCAACATTTTCCTTATTTGGGAGAACCTATTCCCCTGGCGCAGGTGATTGATGAAATTATCCAAACTTCTCCGAATTTACAGACAACGTTAGGGGTATTACCGTCAACCCCTGAAATTAATCAACACAACTTAAATTATTATGGGGCGTTGCGGGATTTTCAGGTCTATGGACGTCAGGTGGGAGTACGAGAAAAGCAGGTTGAACAGGATGCGCGATCGCTCTCTTGGTTTGTGACGAAAACAGGGGATCAAGGGTCTGTTCCTGAAGCGCAAAAAGCTATAGTAGAGAAGGTGGAAAAAGGCGGAGAATTCCAACTCCAGAAGACGTGGGATTTACCTGATGGTACTCTGCTCAAGCTTTATCACCGACATCAGCCATTTTTCCAGGTAGAAAAAGTTAACAGAAAACAGTCAATTATCGGGACATATTTCAACCCAATTGTAGGGGCGGGTTTAGGAACTCACTTCAGATACCCACCAATAAATGTTCAACAAAACCCGCCCTCTTCACCAATGAATGAACAACAAAATAAGCTCTTATTCAACAACCTGTCCTTAAGCGTAGTCGAAGGATTAAATAAAATTCAATTAAATCGGGTGATTGTCCCAGAAACAGCCCCCCCTGGTTTCCCTGTACCTGTTACCTATGAATGGACAGGGGATTGGCAACCGTTACAATCGGGAATTGTGCTATTAACCTGGCATTCGCTGGAAGCAGGATATCAATATCAATGGCTACATGATCATGGTATTGCCATGGGAAACTTGTTTCCGAAGTCAACAAACAACCGTCGGCTATCAAGCGTCACCAATCAATCGCCTAAATGCCAGGTTAGTGAACGGATGGCGATGTTACCTCCAGCAGATATCCCCGCAGGAAGGTATACCTTAAAAGCAACCTATTTGAATCGTGAAACTGGGGAAACCTATCCGATATCAGTACCAGCCGTTCAAATAAAAATTGACCCAAAAGCGTCTACAACACCTGCACCGGAATTAGACCTAATTACCCAATTTCGGACATTAGCAGCGACTTTACCAAATGGTGCTGACTCGCTGGAGGCTATCTTTGAACAAACAGGGCGAATTAATCAGTATGACCCAATTCAAGATTATCTAGTGCAGATAGATTTGGTGTTGACTCATCGGTTAAAGTTGGAACCGCAACGGTTAGATTTAGCGTATGCTCTAGCTTTGTCTAGGGTTTTACAAGTAGATTCTCAGAGTGCGATCGCGGCGTTAAAGCGAGTCGTCCAGCTTGATCCCCAAAATCCTTATGCTCATGCTTATCTTGCCTTCGTTTATTTGTATGAATGGCGAGGTAGAGATGCTCAAAATGCCCTTAAACCTGCCCTAACTCTCAACCCGAATCTATCTGAACTCCAAGCCCTTTCTGGTGTTGCTGCCCTGATGCAAGGAAATTTGGTCAAAACCTGGTATTTTCTCGATAAATTGAGAAATTAGTCCTGACTAAATTGTTGATAATACAGGACATCTATCCTCGCTCGTGGGTTCTTAAGTTTCTCTAAGTAGGTTGGTGGAAATAAACCTAACTAGATTAAGTTATGTAAACCAGCCTCAAACCCTTACTGTTCCCTGTTCCCAGTTAAGAGTTCTCTAATCTCCATCGCTAACTTTAATTGTGTCCACCTACTTAGGTGGAATGTCGCTGACTTAAGCTGAATGGTACTGATCGCTGCCAGTCTTGAATTGTTCCTATACTACAATATCATACTACATTAACAGTGTGGGGATTCTACTTAAGCTGAAATAGGTTACTTTACATCGGAAATTCTAAATTAATGGTTCAATCCACTCTCTATGTCAACCCAGTAACAGGTCAGGATGCGAATCCAGGCTCTGCGGATGCTCCCTTTCGCACCTTAACCTACGCCATCAGGCAAGCTACGGCTGATACTACGATTTATTTGGCATCGGGAATGTACAATGCGGCGCATGGGGAGCGTTTCCCGATTGTGATTCCGTCGGGGATTGTTGTTATTGGTGATGAGTCGAGTAAAGGTAGGGATATTGTCTTGGTGGGGAGTGGTGATTATAGTAGCCCCAGTTTTGGCAGTCAATCGATTACGGTTAAACCTGATTCTCAAGCTGAACTGCGCGGGGTGACGGTGACGAATCCTGTGGCGAAGGGAACCGGGATTTGGATTGAATCCAGCGCCCCGATTATCGCGAATTCTACTCTAACGGGTTGCGGTCGGGAGGGGATTTTTGTCACGGGGACGGCAAAACCGCTAATTATGGATAATGAATTAAGCGAAAATGCCTCTAGTGGTATCTTCCTGGTGCGAAATGCGAAAGGGGAACTGCGGCGCAATCGCTGTCAACGCACGGGGTATGGGATTGCTCTGAGTGATCATGCTGCGCCCTTAATTGCTGATAATACGTTAATGAATAATAAGGCGGGAATCGTTTTGTCTCGCCAAGCTCAACCCGTTCTGCGCCGGAATCGGATTGAAAATAATAGCAATGGGGGGCTAATTGTCAATGGGTCTGCCCAACCCAATTTAGGCAGTCGTCAAGACCCAGCCGGGAATATCTTACAAGATAATGGTGATGTTGATTTACAAAATAGTACATCCTTGACATTAGTTTCGGTGGGCAACTTGTTAAATCCTGCCCGTATTTCCGGTGCCGTTACCTTGAGTGCGGCAGAGGTTCCTGCATCAGCACTGGGTCCGACTCAGTTTAGTGATTTGGGCAATCATTGGGCAAGTCGGTTTATTCAGGAATTAGTCAAACGGGAGTTAATTAGCGGGTTTCCTGATGGCACCTTTAAGCCGGAAGCGAATATTACCCGCGCCCAGTATGCGGCGATTATTGCCCAAACGTTTAACTTACCCCGCCAGGTAGGGGCGACATCGGGTTCATTTCGTGATGTCGCGGATAACTTTTGGGCGGCGGCGGCGATTCGTAAGGCGGCGAGTATGGGATTTATCTCTGGATTCCCGGATGGTACGTTTCGCCCCCAGCAAAATCTGACCCGGATACAGGCGCTGGTATCAGTGGTGAATGGGTTGGGATTAGGGAGTGGGAATGGCAACCTACTTTTGTTTTACCGCGATCGCGCCCAGATTCCCAGTTATGCTACAGATGCCCTGGCTACGGCGACACAACGGCAATTGGTGGTGAATTATCCCCGCCTGCAAGAACTCAAACCCATGCAACCAATTAGCCGCGCCGAAGTCGCTGCCTTAATTTACCAGGCGTTAGTCTCAACTGGCGAAGCCTCGGCTATCTCATCCCCTTATATTGTTAACCCGGAGGGGTATGTTCCCTCGTTTACCGATATTCAAAATCACTGGGCGGCTGATTTTATTCGCCCTCTAGCGGGATTAAACTTAATTAGTGGCTTTGCGGATGGTAGCTTTAAACCGGATGCCCCCTTAAATCGGGCGCAATATGCAGCGTTAGTGGTGAAAGTCTTTAACCCTACACCCATCCGCCCCGCTACTCAATTTAGCGACGTTCCCGCCAACTTCTGGGCGTCAGCCGTGATTAGTCAAGCCTATCGCGGTGGCTTCCTCTCTGGCTTCCCTGACCAAACCTTTCACCCTCAACAAAGTTTACGGCGGGTTGAGTTGATTGTCTCCTTAGTCCAAGGGCTTTCTTTACCTGAGGCAGAGGGAAACCGCTTGGAAATTTATCAGGATCAAGATAATATTCCCATTTACGCCCAATCTGCTGTAGCGGCGGCTACTCAAGCCGGGATTATCGTCAATTATCCCAAACCCTCCCGGTTAAACCCGAAACAAGCTGCTACCCGCGCCGATGCCACGGCGTTTCTGTATCAAGCCTTAGTGCAACAAGGGCGTGTCAATGCTATCAATTCCCCGTATATTGTTCAAGGATCAAAGAGTTTTTAAGGGATGTAGGGGCGGGTTTCACTATTATCGTTTTTTTCCCGCCCCGATGTGACTAAACCCGCCCCAACCGAAGTTTTGAGTTTGTTTGTTCCCTGTTCCCTGTGACACACCGAGCGAAGTCGAGGTGTTTCCTGTTCCCTAGACCAATGACCAATGACCAATGACGAATGACCAATGAAATAGAGTCAGCCATTATCTATGCCGTGGAGTTACTCAGTCACTATGGATTTGAACTGAGGGGATATTCTGCGGCAGAATTAGTTGAGTTTTGGTTGGAGGACTATCCCGCCCAGTGGATTCGTTTGGCGGTGATTGAAGCCTTGTATCAGGGACGGTATAAGGCGATTTCGGTTGAGCAAATTTTAGCCGTCTGGGGACGACGAGAACAGCCTATCTATCGCTTTAATCATGAGTTTGAACGGTTGATTTGTCGCAAATTACCGCAAGATTTGAATGCCCCTGTTGATACGACATCCGAATCGATGTCCTGGATAGAGAGTTTCCCGGATATGTTTGAGTCAAGTTCTACGGTTGCGGTGGCTCAGTCAGAGGAATTTGTGGTCACTGAATCGGCGACAGAATCTGTTGAAGCATTACCGCAAATGCCCGCCCAGTCTGAACCAGAACCAGAACGGGTTAGGGAACGCGATCGCACTCCTCCAGACCTACCTTCTCCTGATCCTACCAGTCTTCCTGATCCAGTGGATGGGTCTCGTCGCGAAACTAATCACCATCCCATTGATCAATTTACGCCACCGCCCGATGATTCGGACTTTTATCTGAAACTCAAACAAGTCGCCCAACCGTTAGAGTGTCAATCCAGTTATAAGTCATAACCAGGGAACAGTCAGGACTTGCGGCTTGTTAAAATTTATTAGTACAGCGGACAGAATCGATTTTGTGGAGGTTTCATCGGAAACAGACAACCTGTTAAAAACGGCTTGATAAAATAATTTTATCTTTTAAAATGGTAGGAATAGAAAATACAGCTTTGACCGTTTTAGTGGTAGACAATGACGTTACCCTGACTCAATCTGTTACTTCCATTTGCGACTCGATAACAATTGCTAATCAACCGATTGCCGTTTTATCAACATCCTCTGTATCCGAAGCCCAACACATTATTGCGACTTGCTCTGACTTAGCGGCTATTCTTATCCCTTGGCAGGCGAATGGAGACGTGGCTATAGAATCTCTGGAAGCCGGAGAGGATACCCCTATCGGATTAAGCTTGGTGCAATTTATCCGAGTTTCTCAACAAAATGATTGGCTGCAAATTATTCTGCTTACGGAATCGCCAGATAGTCAGGTAAATGAAGCCGTATTTTTGGAGTATGACATTGATCACTATCTAAGCAAAGGTGAACTCAATACCCAGCGAGGTTGGCTAGCTATTGTTGCCGCGATTCGCTCTTATCAAAGGCAGAGTAGTAGAGATGTTCCGGTGGAACATCTGGGGACAAAAGTGCAGAGTTACGGAGGAAAAACAGCAACAGAAGCGGCGTTAAATCAAGCCAATCAAACCTTAGAAAAACAGCTTCGCGATCGCACGCTGGCGTTGCAAAAAAATAATAGTTTGCTGCTGAACGAGATTCGGAAACGAGAGTTGATCCAAAATGAGTTTCAGCAGTTTTTTAATCTCTCCTTAGATTTATTTTGTATTGCCGGAACTGACGGCTATTTTAAGCGGATTAATGCTCGGTTTACCGACGTCTTGGGTTATTCTGAGGCAGAATTGCTCAGTCAACCCTTTGTTAACTTTATCCATCCAGAAGATCGAGAGGCGACAGTAACAGCGGTTGAACAATTAGAGGCGGGTGAGGTGATTTATACCTTTAAGAATCGCTATCGGACTCAGAATGGCTCCTATCGTTGGTTGGGTTGGACATCTATCTCCACCGCTGAGGGAAAAATTTATGCCGTGGCGCGGGATATTACCGAATCCCAACAGCGCACAGCTATTTTGGCACAGATTACGGGTAATCTTTTATTTACCACAGGAGAGACGTTCTGCCAATCCTTAATGTCATACCTCACCCAACTTTTAGAGGTGGATTATGGTTGGGTGGAGACACTGATTCATCCGAATCGGATTCAAACGATCGCATGTTGTCATCAGGGTCAACTTCTGTCACCCATACCCTCTGTGCTAATGTCATCAGCCAACGTTCATGTTTCTATACTGACAATTTGGACTTTGGACAAAATTATTTAATTTGCGTAAATAATACGCAAATAAAGCAAGAGACAATAGCTCCTCTATCTCAGCTCGAAGAAAAGCTCAGAAATACCGGATTTAGAAGGTTACAGACTAAAGCTTAGGAGACTTGACTCTTTTGTTTTTTACAAAGTGGTTGTTTTTTGATAACTTGATGGCGGGTTCTCGGCTCTTTTTTTTCACCTTTAATTCTTCCAGGTGAATAACCACGACGTTTGGGGGATTGAGCCGGAGTACCCAAAGACGAAATAATTCGATAGAAGTCCCGTTGAACTAAG